>DATNQR010000095.1:0-7690 GCA_036703905.1 Thermosynechococcaceae cyanobacterium | reverse complement strand
CTGGAAAAGAATTGCCCCTTGGGCCCTGTCTATTCTTCTCGGTCAATTCCCGTATTCCATAGCGCGATGCAGTTCCCTTTCCCAGACCGTCGTTGCGTCGATCGTCCCCATTTAGTTTGGTTGGGCGATCGCCTGAATCTTAAGCAGTGAAGGCTGTAATCGCGAACAGAATGGTGTCAATAGGAATCAACTTCGGGCGGGAAGTCTGCGGCAATCTTGCTCTGGCAGAAGCGCGGGAATGGCTTGTTACTAATGGCGTTGGCGGCTACGCCTCAGGGACGATCGCAGGTCTGCTGACTCGGCGCTATCACGGGTTGCTGGTGGCTGCGCTGAAGCCGCCTTTGGGCCGAACGTTGCTGTTGTCCAAGCTGGATGAGATGGTGCTGTACGGCGATCGCTTCTTTCCGCTCCACACGAATCGCTGGATCGATGGAACGGTCAGTCCCCACGGCTATCGACACATTGAGCGCTTCTCCCTGGAGGGCACGATCCCGGTCTGGCGCTACGCTTGCGGCGATGCTTTGCTAGAAAAGCGCATCTGGATGCAGTCGGGGGAAAACACAACTTATATTCACTACCAACTGCTGCGATCGAGTCAGCCGATGACCCTGGTTGCAAAGGCGCTGGTCAACTATCGGGACTACCACAGCGACACCCAGGGGCAGGGCTGGCGGATGTCGATCGTGCCGATCAACCACGGTATCAGCATCTCTGCGTTTCCTGAAGCCGTGCCGTTCCAACTCCTGAGCGATCGCGCTGAAGTAACCCCGGCGCATCTGTGGTACTACGGGTTTGATTTGGTATCCGAGCGCTATCGAGGCCTACGCGATCGCGAAGATCACCTTCTGGCCGCTTCGTTTCAGGTGACGCTGCGACCTGGGGAAGGGGTAACGATTGTTGCCAGCACAGAGCTACACCCCAAGCTGGACGGCGAAACTGCCTTGAGACTGCGCCGTACCGCCGAGCAAAAAATCCTGGGCATTTGGCGCAGTACTCGATCGATCGATATGGTGGAGCCGCCTGCCTTCATGAATCAGATCGCCCTGTCCGCCGATCAGTTCATTGTGAATCGCGCCTCGCCTCAGGAACCTCAGGGTAAGACTATTCTGGCGGGCTATCCCTGGTTCAGCGATTGGGGCCGGGACACAATGATCAGCCTGCCTGGACTCACCCTCAGCACCGGTCGCCCAGAAATTGCCCGATCGATCCTCCGCACCTACGCCCGCTACGTCAGCCAGGGAATGCTGCCCAATCGCTTCCCCGACGCAGGCGAAACCCCTGAGTACAACACTGTGGACGCGACTCTATGGTTTATCGAGGCTTTCCGGGCCTACTACGAGGCTACCCAAGACGAGGATCTGGTCCAGGAACTTTTCCCGGTTTTGGCGGAAATTGTGGACTGGCACTGTCGCGGTACACGCTACAACATCCACCTCGATCCGGCGGATGGGCTGCTCTACGCTGGAGAAGCCGGAGTGCAACTAACCTGGATGGATGCCAAAGTCGGCGATTGGGTGGTTACGCCGCGCATTGGTAAACCTGTAGAAGTAAATGCCCTCTGGCTCAATGCCCTGCGAACGATCGCCAAGTTAGCCCGCCAGGTTCTGAAGCCACACCAAGAATATGACGCGATCGCCGATCGGGCCCAAGCCCGTTTCAGCCGTTTCTGGAACGAGTCCACGGGCTATTGTTACGACGTGCTGGACGGGCCAACAGGCGATGATTCCGCCCTGCGACCGAATCAGATCTTCGCCGTTTCGCTGCCAGAAAGTCCTCTCAGCGCTGCCCAGCAGAAGAGCGTCGTGGATGCCTGTAGCCGATCGCTGCTGACTTCCCACGGACTGCGATCGCTTGACCCCAACCACCCGCAGTACCAAGGCCACTATGGCGGCGACCAGACTCAACGAGATGGGGCATATCATCAGGGCACAGTTTGGGGCTGGCTGCTGGGCCCCTTCGTCCGCGCCCACCTGCGGGTGTATGGCAGTCCGGCTCAAGCGCGGGAGTTTCTGGAGCCGATCGCTCACCAACTTTTCACCCACGGCATCGGCAACCTGAGCGAGATTTTTGATGGCGACGCGCCTATGACTCCCCGTGGCTGCATTGCCCAAGCCTGGACGGTTGCCGAAGTGATTCGCGCTTGGGTAGAGACTGAGCCGTTGTGATTAGGCAAGCTAGCGATCGAACGAAACCGTGGAATTAGAATGAGAGCAAAGAAGTTCTCGCCATGCCCCAAGTCAAAAGTCCCCTCCGTTATCCCGGTGGTAAATCAAAGGCTATCCCTCAGCTTCTTCCCCACGTTCCATTGACGATCGGTGAGTATCGAGAGCCTTTCATTGGCGGCGGCTCAGTCTATCTTGCGGTTCAGCAACTGTTAGGGAACCGAGTTCAGAGCTACTGGATTAATGATTTGAATTTTGATTTATATTGCTTCTGGCATACTGCTAAAACCGAGAATGAAGCACTGGCAGAAGCAGTAGAGAAAATCAAGCAAAAATACACCAACGGCAGAGAATTATTCGCTTATTTCACCTGCCCAGAGTTCAGATTGAGTGAGTTCGATCGAGCCGTGCGTTTTTTCGTACTGAACCGCATTACTTTTTCTGGCACAGTGGATTCCGGCGGCTACTCTCAGCAAGCCTTTGAGCGAAGATTTACCGACAGTTCAATCGATCGTCTCCGCAACCTCTCGACCCATCTAGCAGCCGTTCACATCACAAACACAGATTATGAAATTCTGCTAAAACAGGAGGGAGAAAACGTCTTTATCTTTCTTGATCCGCCCTACCTCAGCGTCACAAAATCGAAACTTTATGGCTTGAAAGGAAATCTGCATACAGGCTTTGATCATGAAAGATTTGCCCAAGCTATGCAGCAATGTCCACACAAATGGCTGATTACTTATGATGACTCTCCCCAAGTTCGCAAGCTATTCGAGTTTGCCAACATTACCGAATGGACGCTTCAATATGGTATGAACAACTACAAACAAACAGGCGCAGCGATCGGTCGAGAATTACTAATCAAAAACTATTAGCGCGAATCTTCTCTGGATTTACTGAATGTGCGCCATCATCCAGATGAGTAAGGTCGCAAGACTTGATAGTCTTAAAGAAGATGATCTCGAAGGAGATGATCTCGGAGAAGGAGATTAAGATTCTTTTGATGACACGCCCTAGTGGGTTACTGTTTTGACATGAGTTTGTAAAGTCTGAACAAACGCTTGAGCTTCAGAAGCACAGGAGTCGCTGCGGCTGCGGTAAAGACCACCATTGCTTATCGCTTTGTTGTAGTGAGAGTTGTAGTGAGGGTTGTAGTAGCGAGTAGGGAGGGCGGGAATTTGAAGATCTTTCACGAGTTCAGCTATCCTCCGATCGTTAATGTCACAAATTCCTTCGCTAGATCACTACTTATAAGGCACTCCATAATATTTTCGTGTGCTTGTCCGCTCGAAGGGGTTGACCATTGTGGAACGCATAGCAGTTGATTAGGTAGAAGTCATGACTAATTCGTTCAAAGATTTGAAACTCCCGGATACTCTCCCTGCATTTGCCCTGAAATGCTCTGACAGCATCCGTGAGTATTGCCGACTTTCTGTGCAGCGACAGTTACCGGATGAGGATGCTGATCGTTTGGCAGAGATTTTAGAGCAAGCGGAATCGGATGGACTGTTAAACTTTTGGATTCATGAAGTCGATCATTTTCTAGCCCATGAGTTGGGATTGACTGACGCTGAGAGTGTGCATCGCCTGGAAGACCAGCTAGCAAGATTGAGAGAACAGCTTGTAGACGAATCTGGCGATCGTAACGTCGCTGGTTTGCTTGAAGAACTGGCCGAACGGCTTCCTAGGGTTTCCAAAGAGCTTCAGCAACATCTGGTAAACCGAGGGTTTGATCCGGGCCCAGTAGATGGTGTTTGGGGCCCCAGAACTCAGGCTGCTCTGGTTCAGTTTCAGCGCGATAGTGCCCTAGGGACGATCGGCGTTTTGGATGCGTCTACTCGCAGTGCGTTAGGTTTGGGCTAATTTATAGCTGTGGACGGACAGTTTAGGACATTGGGTTTGAAGGGGGTGTGGGGGCGCTGCTCCTAGCCAGAGGTTCTACCCCTGCGCCCCGTTCTAACCTACAAGACTATGGCTATATTTCTTAGCTAAACACTTTTGAATTTCAACACATCAAGAGAAAGCAGGACGATCGTCCTACTTTTTTCTGCTTGCCTGCTTTCTCCTACTTGCTTGTTTTTCTGCTTGTACCGCTTCCTCAACGTGCTCGTCACGAACTCAAATAGACTGTCACTTATTAATGAGAAGCTAATTACAAGAGAGTGAAAGATGCAGCCAGTTCAAGAACCAATGGAGTGTCCTCGGTGCGATCGTAAAGGTTTAGTTCAACGCAATGCTGAAGTCTATCAATGTGTTTACTGTGGCTTCCGGCGTGATTTAACTGGCTCTGCTGAGACAGTTGACTCTCTGTTTCTATGGATTGTTAGTTTGATCATTATCATTTTTGTAATGGTTGGATTAGGGAGGGATCAAGAGCGGCGAGAGAGAATGAGAAGTGTTCAGATGTCTCACCAAGCTTCTCAGAGAACTACAAAGAACTACAGCGATCGAGCTATTTCCCTAATTGAATCACGTCTCCCGAATGAAACTTCAACCAAAAACTGAAAGCCTGATTAACCAGTAGCCCCTGAATCAAGAGTGATTCAGGGGCTAAACAATTGAAAACTCACTAAACTGAACTCCTCACAGCTCAAATGGGCAGGGTTAAATGGGCAGGGTTTGCTGATGATAGAGCTTACGCAGTCGCTCCAAAATTCTTTGCTTACGCTTGCGTAGTGCCGCCTCAGTTTGTTCAGGTTCACCCATGAGAATGAGGCGCTCGCGAATCCGTTTCCAGGAGTAGCCTTCAATGCTGAATTGAAGAATGGCAAGATCAACTTCTGACAATTCCTGCAAAGCTACTTGCACAGCCCGAAAATTTGCTTCAATCACCTCAACGCCTACTAAGCTCTCTTGATTGGTACTCTTATCTTTCTTTAACTTGTCAGCGATCGAAGTCTGGCGACGGGCTTGGCGGCTCCACTCTCGAACAATGTTAAGTGCAGTTTTCCTAATCCAGGCTTCCGGGCAGAGAATCGCTTCTCCACTTGCCGTCAGCTTTATTCCCCGCAGACAAGCCTCATGAATAACCTCGTTTTCAGTGTGAGCAGTCTGTAAGTTGAACTGCCGCAGCAATCGACGGATGCCATAGGTCAGGGAATGCGATCGAGGGTTGCGGGGCTTGAGCAGAAACTCAATCTCTGTCTTAAATTGCTCAAGCTCAGGCGGAGAGTGATTGGGGGGAATATTCATGGGGGAGAAAGGAGGAGCTTATAAATTTAGTGACGAGTAATCAGATTTTGTGACAGTCGAGTGGACTACCGTAGACAAAGACGACTTTCAGAAAACCAATATCGACAGTGTTTTTTGCGTGAAACAGTGTTCTTTGAGCGTTCTTTGTCTGAAGCAAAGCCTGCTCGAAAAGACGACTCGTATAAGATGAAATGGTAAAGCGCTTTAGATGTGCTAACTAGGGATAGTAAGGGACGCGAGATGGTGTCGATCGTCTATTCAGAAGAATTTTTACTGCACGACACGTGCGCATTTCATCCTGAAAAGCCCGGACGATTGGTAGCCATCAAGCAAGCGCTGGAAGCTGCACCGTGGGTTGATCGGCTGGACTGGCGCGAACCAACGTCAGTGGAGCAACGATCGCCCCTGTCAGCAATTCAAAGTGTTCACGATCCACGCTACGTGGACGCAGTGCAGCAGTTAGCCCGTCGAGGTGGTGGTCGCATTGATGCTGACACACCTGTTTCGCCTCAAACCTATGATGTGGCTTTGCTGGCGGTGAATGCCTGGATCGATGGAGTCGATCGCGTCTGGCAAACTGAGGAACCTGCCTTTGTGCTGGCTCGACCACCAGGACATCATGCCGTCAAAAGTCGTGGGATGGGCTTTTGCATTTTCTCCAACGCAGCGATCGCGGCTCACCATGCCCTGAGCCGGGGAGTTGATCGCGTTGCCATTCTGGATTGGGACGTGCATCACGGCAACGGCACTCAGGCGATCGTTGAAACCCATCCCCAGATTGCTTTTTGCTCTTTGCACGAGTCGCCTCAGTATCCCGGCACAGGCGCAGCCTCCGAGCGGGGATTGCACAACAATGTGTTGAATGTGCCAATGACCAGTGGAAGCACGATCGTCGATTACCAAGCGGCTTTTGAGCAGCAGGTTTTGCCTTTCCTAAACAGTTTCCAGCCCGATCTGCTGATCGTGAGTGCGGGCTACGACGCGAACCAGGCTGATCCGTTGGCGGGTATCTCTTTGCTGCCAGAAGACTACGGTGTGTTGACAAAAGCTTGTCTGAACGTGACTCACAAAATCTTGTTTGGACTGGAGGGCGGCTACGACTTTGAGGCAACCGCTCGATCGGTTGTGGCCACTCTGGAACCCTGCGTTCTGCAAATCGCGTGATTCTCTAGTCCAGTAAGCCGTTGAGCAGAATGAATTCGACCTGTAGCTCTGGCTATAGCTCTGGAGAGGGCAATTGATGGCGATCGTGCTTTTCAAGTCCTCCAAGTCTTTCAAGCTCTGCGGACGGCGTGATCTAGAAGCAATTCAGGCGTTGCTGAATCCTGATATGAATTTTGGCGATGAACCTGTTGCAAAGGCTCTCCCCGTCTGGAATCTCGATCGTCGGTTCATAGCGTCATTCAGCAACGCCGAGTTTGTGGGTGATTGTTGCTTCAGAGGCTCTCTTGAGTTCACCTAGCCGTGTCTCAGTTTTAATGCCTGAAAGGGTTTGTGGGTGATTGTTGCGCGCGGAATCGGGGCATCTGTGGGAAGAGAAGGAGGGGTGTTTCAATCCCTGAAAGGGTTTGTGGGTGATTGTTGCGGTAATGTTCTAGACGTGTGGATTGACAGTTAGATGGATAATCCAAACTCATAACGGTTGATGAATAGCCCGATGACCACATCATGCAACCAAGTTGACTTGGAAAAGCAAATGGTTTTACGGGTCAATCGCTTAATTCTGGTGCGTAACGTCAAATGTTTGCGCTCAATGGTTTGAGTGTTGACTTTACCAACGGTATGAAACGTAGGTTCAAGATGCCGATCATAGGCTCCCCAACCATCTGTGTAGAACCGGGTAATGCCAAACGGCGCTAACAAAGCTTTGAGGTTTAAGAAAGCTATGTCTTTGTGGTCTGATAATACATAAGCCAACACCTCACCTGTATCGTGATCAAGAGCGTGCCACAGCCAGCGTTCCTGCTTCTTTGATTGAACAAAACTCCACATCTCGTCTAGTTCAGCTTCTACGTCTTCCCATTGACACAACCGCACGATAATTTGAGTGGGTTCAATCTCAGCTAAACGGGCTTCATTGATCGCCTTCAGGTGACGATCTTTTTTTTAATGCTTCGATCACTGTAGTCGGGCTGATTCTGAGAACTCTTGCTGTGTCACGAATCCCGCTGCCATTGAGTGCCATATCAACAATTTGCTGTTTAACTTCAGGCAAATAGCCTCGATAGCCATACGCTCGAATGAAGGTGCTACGACGGCACTCACTATTTCGACATTTGTAACGTTGTTTGCCTGCCCCAGAACGACCATGCTTAACCACATCATCACTGCCACAG
>DATNQR010000094.1:0-5239 GCA_036703905.1 Thermosynechococcaceae cyanobacterium | reverse complement strand
TCGCCATATTCGGCAAACACTTCTTTGAGATCCTCTTCAGTAGCCTGAAAGGACAGGTTACCAACGTAGATAGTCACGCTTTTCTCCAACCATTATTTGGGGCAAGTGCAATGAAGATCCTGGCGGTTCGGAGGCTGGAAGCCTGTCAATCCCATGGGGAACTCCAATTTGTCGCCAATTATAGCTGAATCCTTCAAATGAAGCCAGCATAGAGAAGGCAATCTGTCTACTTGACTGTTGAGTGATTTACAGAGGGAACAGAGGGAGGCGATCGTCTCTCCTCACAGATCCCTGAAAAACTGAGCTGAGCGGTGGGAAGTCGATCGAGAAAATTTCAACCTAGGATCTTTAATTAGGTCTTCAATAAGTTGAGCTACCCTACAAGTAAGATTCTCAACAAGATTTCTAGTCCTGTCTAGATCCCTACTGGAGTTTCCTGAGTAATGACGCAAACGCTGACCCTGCCTGAAGCTCTACAAACTGCTCGGCAACTCTATCAAAGCGGGCAACGCAAAGAAGCTGAGAATTTGTGCAACACTATTCTGGTTTACCTGCCGGATTGCCAGGAAGCCAAAGAGATTCTGGCAGCCATGCCAAAAGAAATCTATAACGATGCGTTTTACGCCCATCAATCAATGGGTTCCTACCGCACGGCGCAGGTTTTTTTCAGCTATTTGTTCAGCTTCTATAAACCCAATTCTTTGATTGATTTTGGCGCGGGAGTGGGAACCTGGCTACAAGCGGCCCAAGAGCTTGGTGTGGAGCATTTGCAGGCGATCGAGGGCGAGTGGATCAAAGAGAAGCTTCGGAACCCGACAATTCCCTACACCTTCCACGATCTGCAAAATTCCTATCGATCGTCTCAGAAGTTTGATCTCGCTATGAGTCTGGAGGTTGCCGAACACTTGCCAATTGAGCGGGCTGATTCGTTCGTGCAGGATATTTGCGCGACTGCGGATTTGGTTATGTTCGGGGCAGCAATGAAGCACCAAGGCGGTCAGGGACACATCAACGAGCAAGATCAAAGCTACTGGATTAAGCAATTTCGGATTAGAAATTACGAATGTCTAGATATTTTCAGAACTCCATTTTGGTTTCGCAAGGACTTGGAACCGTGGTACATCCAAAATACATTTTTGTTCTTAAAAAAAGGCGATAGCCGCAGAGATTTATTTCTGAATGACCCACTTTACACTGTGCATCACCCTCGCTTAATCCATGCCGGAAATTCACATTTATATCAATGAGATCTCATATATCAATGAGATCTCAAAGTTGCTCTCCTGGAACGAGAGAGGAATCTAAGGTGTAGGGTGCTTCCCATGATGTAGAGTTCGGGTGTTGTCAGCCAATTCGGGCGGGCAGGATCGCCCGAATTGACAATCAAGCCACCCTTTAAACCGCTAGGAATTGCTGAATCACTTCATTACTGAGTTCGCTTGTGGGGCCCGCTGCCACAATGCCGCCTTTCTGCATGGCGTAGTACCAATCGGCTTGACGGACGAAGTGTAAATGTTGCTCCACCAGCAGCACCGAGATTCCAGTTTCCCGAACAATGCGCTTCACAGCCGCTTCGATTTCCAGAATGATCGAAGGCTGAATTCCTTCCGTTGGCTCATCTAGCACTAGCAGGCGGGGCTGACCCATGAGGGCGCGGGCGATCGCGAGTTGCTGTTGTTGTCCACCGCTCAAGTCGCCACCCATGCGCGACAACATGGTTTTCAGCACAGGGAACAGGTCATAGATTTCGTCGGGAACCTCCTGTTTCACCTTGCCCGATCGCGCTTCTAGTCCCAAGATCAGGTTCTCCTTCACTGTCAGACGAGGAATCACTTCACGACCTTGGGGGACATAGCCAATGCCCAAACGGGCCCGTCGATCGGGGGTAAGTGTGGTGATGGGCACACCTTCAAGCGCGATCGAGCCACTACGGGGACTCAGCAATCCCATGATTGTCTTTAGCAAGGTAGTCTTGCCCACGCCATTGCGCCCAATCAGACAAATCATTTTGCCTGCGGCGACCCCTAAATCCACATCTCGCAGAATGTGACTTTCGCCATAGTACACATTGAGCTTGTTTACCTCCAGCATGGGCTGCATAGAGGAAATAGGGGCTTCTGGCGCGATCGCTCCGTCAATTTGGCTCATAGGATTTAGTTTCACTTCTGTCACACACAGTTTCGAGAGTCAGCTAAAAACTGGTCTATTCTGACTCTTAAATGCTTCCTAAACATCTGATTTCCCATGAACTCTGATGTGTATTTCTAGTAGCTCTCTACAGAGCAGTTCCACAAGAAGTAACAGGCTTGGTACTAGAGTTACGCGGCTTGATGATCGGCCTCGGATTGACCCAGGTACACCTCGATCACGCGGGGATCGTTTTGCACCTCGTCCATTTTGCCTTCGCAGAGAACCGTGCCTTGGTGCAGCACCGTTACTTGGCGAGCAATCTGGCGGACAAACTCCATATCGTGCTCGATGACGACGATCGAGTGGCTCTCCGCCAGAGCCAGTAACAAATCGCCGACTTTCTCAGTTTCTTCATCGGTCAAGCCTGCCACGGGTTCATCCACCAGCAGCAGGTCGGGGGACTGGGCTACCAGCATCCCGATTTCTAGGCGCTGCTTCTCGCCGTGGGAGAGGAGTTCAGCAGGGAGATCGGGTTTGTGTGCCAGCCCGATCGTCTCCAGCAAACCGGACACTGTGCGGCGTTCTGCTGTGGTGGTGCGCCCAAACAGAGAGCCAAACACGGTTTTCTGGCGAGTGCAGGATAGCTCCAGGTTCTCGCGGGGCGTGAGCTTTAAGTAGACCCGTGGAGTTTGGAACTTCCGCCCAATACCCATTTGAGAGATTTCGTATTCCGCGAAGGGCAGGATATTTTTGCCTTTGAAGGTGACTCGTCCTTCTGTTGGCTTGGTCTTGCCCGTGATCACGTCCATAAACGTTGTCTTTCCGGCTCCGTTGGGGCCGATCACCACGCGCAGTTCCCCTTCCTGGAGGCTGAAATTGAGGTTGTTGATGGCAGTGAAGCCGCCAAACCTAACCGTCAGATTCTCGATCGCTAAGAGTGTCGCGCTCATACTGTACCTCTGGATCTGTTTCAAGGCTGGGATAAGTGATCAGGGGTTCGCGGCGACCCAGGAGCGATCGTACTAGCGCTACGCCTTCAGAGCGGAACCAGCCCAAAATGCCACTAGGCAGCACCGTCACCACAATCAAAAACAGTGCCCCCTGGAAAAATAGCCAGAAGGCGGGATACTGTTCACTCAGCAGCGTTCTGGCGAAGTTGACGATCAACGCTCCGATCACCGCACCGATTAGAGTTGCCCGACCGCCCACCGCCACCCAGATCACCATCTCGATCGAGAAAGCAATGTCCATCTGCTTGGGGGTGATGATGCCGGACTGCACAGTGTACAGAGAGCCAGCGATGCCCGCCAGTGCCGCCGAAACCGCAAACACAAACACCTTATAGCCTGTTGGGTTGTAGCCGGAAAAGCGCACACGGGTTTCGTCGTCTCGAATTGCCACCAGCATTCGACCCAGGCGGCCGCTGGTCAGCCAGCGACAGAGGGCATACGCGCCCACCAAAAACACGACGCTGAGGCAGTAGAACAGGGTTTGCAGTTTGGGATCGCTAACTACCGTACCGAACAGGGTCGCTGTATCAGTCTTGAGTCCGTTTGTGCCATTGATTAGCTTCTGCTGTCCGTTGAAAAAGTTATAGAACACGATCAGCGAAGCCTGGGTGAGGATAGAGAAGTAGACTCCTCGAATCCGGTTGCGGAACACCAGGTAGCCAAAGGCCGCTCCCACCAATGCAGGAACCAGAGCGATCGCCAGTAGCGTAAACGGAAACGAGTAGAACGGTTGCCAGAAGGCCGGCAACTGGTTCACCCCGTAGAGGCTGAAGAAGTCAGGAATCTGTCCGGGCGGCAGTTGCAGTTGCAGATACATCGCCAGGGCATAGCCACCGAGGGCAAAGAAAACCCCATGACCCAAACTCAACAATCCCGTGTAGCCCCAGATTAAATCCACACCCAGAGCCACGATCGCTAGCGACAAAAATCGCCCTAGCTGGTTTATCCGCACGCCTTGGCCTGTACCTGCCAGAATCGCCGGGATCACAACCATCAGGATTAAAGCGATCGCACAGACGATCGCTGCTTCTGTCCACAGGGATTTGCGCTTGCGTAACCCTACATTTTGCCGAGTCTCCGGGATAGTCTCCACAATTGTCATAAGAAGCTCCTAAGCATCCACAGTGCGTCCCTTCTGGGGGAACAAACCTGCCGGGCGGAATTGCAGAAACACAATAATTAGAGCAAACACAACGACTTTCGCCATACTTGCGGTGGCGAAGAATTCAAAGACATTCTTCAGTTCTGGGCTTGACGCAACCAGAGGCGCAAAAGCGTTGGAGCCAACGATGTAGCTGATGGTGCCGATCGCCCCTGCTGCCACAATGCTACCCACCAGCTTGCCCACGCCGCCTACAACCACCACCATGAAGGTGTCCACGATGTAAGCCTGTCCAACATTAGAACTCACCGATCCCAGCAGCGCCACAGCACATCCGGCAATGCCAGCTAAACCAGAGCCGATCGCAAAGGTCAGCGCGTCCACTTTCTGGGTTGGTATACCAAGACAGGCGCTCATGCTGCGGTTCTGCGTCACCGATCGAATTCGCAAGCCCCAGGAAGTTTTGCCCAGAAACCAGTAGACTCCCGCCACACAGGCGATCGTCAGCAGAATGATGAACAGCCGCGTGTAGGGCAGTTGGTAGGTTCCGCCTAGGGGCAAGCCGCCCCGCAGCCATTTCGGTGCGGTCACGTCCACGCCCTGGGTGCCAAACCAGGGTTTGATGAATTCCAGCTTGTAGGTGGCTCCCAGAAGATTAGAGGCCACCAGGGCGATCGCTCCAGAAAGGGGCAGCAAGAGCGCGATCGCCCAGTTCCGTAACCGATGAAAATCGGATCTACGAGACACTAGCCACATCCCACCAAAGTAGAGCAGGCTGAAGAGAGCAACTCCAACGACAAACTGAGGACTAACGCTGCGGATGAACTGCTGCAAGATTAGGCTCACGCCCCAGGTTGCGAGGAGCGTCTCCAATGGTCGACCGTAGAGGTATCGCACCACCCCCCGCTCCAGCAACAGCCCCACCAGTGCCGTCACCGCGAAGGCCGCAATCAGAGCGACGAAGATGTAGATATCTGCCAGGGCTGTTTTCTTGAGG
>DATNQR010000093.1:0-3016 GCA_036703905.1 Thermosynechococcaceae cyanobacterium | reverse complement strand
CGAGTCAAATCTGCATAATTTCACGGAATACCTTCGCGATCGCCCACCCAACCAAGGTTTGAGAAACTCTGCTGCTTAAATATCCTGCTACCACACTGGAAGTGAAGTACGGAGGAAGGAAGGTAAACAGAGTCAACCGAGAGAGAATCCGTGTTTTCAGGCTGACGATCGAGTTTGAGTGTTTGCGCTAGGGAGTGGACAGTTTGTCGCCTGTCCACTCCCTAGCGCCCCATTTGCTTCAAGCGTCTGGATTAAAAATCAAGTTCAGCCGCTTTTGGGCTGCTTGCAGCGCTGCTGCTGGCGCACTCTGCTGTAATAACGCTGCCTCGATCGCCCGTCCCAGGTTTTCCGAAATGCGGTTGTAGCCTGGAAAAACAGGGCGCGATCGACCGTACTGCGCCTGATCCAAAAACACGCCCACAGCAGGCTGTTTGGACTTGAAAGCTAGATATTCTGGGCTGCGCCGCGATTCTAAGTTCACAGGTAAGTAACCCGTAGCTACTGCCCACGCTGCTTGGAAAGACTGGCTAAGGGCAAACTCCAAAAAAGTTAGCGCTGCTTGCTCCCGCTCTGGTGAAGATTTGAACAGAAACAAATTTTCACCGCCCGTTGCTGTGGCTCGCTTCACACCTGCGGGAATCGGCAGCACGCCAAAATCCACGCCCGTGGCCTGCAACTGTCCCAGTGTCCACGGCCCAGAGATCTGCATTGCCACCTTGCCTGCCAAAAAGCCGTCCAGTTCGTATCCCCGCTCTGGGGCCGAGAGAATGGCCGAGCCATCCTGCACCAGATTTTGCCAAAGTTGCAGAGCCGCGATCGCCCCTGGACTATCCACCTGCACCTGCCCACTCTGACCCAACTCACCACCGCCACTCCACAGAAACGGTAGCCAAGTGAAGACCGTCCACTCTCCTTTGCCCAGAGGCAGCAGCATTCCGTGTTGGTCGGCGCGACCGTCTCGATCAAGGTCGATCGTCAACTGGCGGGACACTTGGCGCAACTCGTCCCAGGTTCGGGGCAGTTGTTGGATTCCGGCTGCCTCAAACAGCTTGGGACGGTAGTAAATTCCCACATTGTTAGTTCCAAAGGGAACTGACCAGAGATGACCGTCGTACTCCATGCTGCTGAACAGGGCAGGGTCAATTTGCGATCGGGCTGGCAGCTTGGCTAGCCAGTCGTCCAATGGACGCAGGGCATCCAGTTCCACGAGTTGCCCTGTGAGCATGGGAGCAAACCAGAGAATATCTGGGGCCGCATTGCCGACGATCGCCGCCAGGATTTTGGGCAGCTGCTGATCTCCTTGCCCCACGTAGAGCGATTCAACCTGAATTTTAGGGTGTTCCTGGTTGAACTGATCCACCAGCTTTTGCAGCACGACGCGATTGCTGGGTGGGTTCACACCTTGCCAAAGCGTCAGGCGAACTACGCCATCTGATAATGACTTTTGGGCTTGACATCCCGGCAGAACGGTCAAGCACAGGATAAGAAAGACGGCAAGGAGCGATCGAGACCGGACGCAAGAAAACATAACCAGATATTGCAAGGCTAGGTGCTTCAAGACTGCTCAGATTATTCTCAGTCAGGACTGACTCCCCGATCGAGCAAAGTTCGGCACTGCTGAATTGAGGGCAATTCTAGCTCTCTTCTCCTCAGGGCAAACGCATCTAAACTTTATTGAGTGATTAACGATCCCGCTCACCAGACGCAGACAACCTTTGTTACTCAAGCGACTTTTTTTGGCGTTCCGGTGCAGCGCAATTGTTAGGTCGCTGGTAACTTCGCACTTTCTTCTCTACTCCAATTCTGAATTTTGTAGTAAAACAATGAACGCTCATTGACGATCGCTCTCTGAGTTCGAGACATTCCCAAAGCCTCAAGCACTCGAATCGAAGCTTTGTTAAGCTCATCAACATCTGCTTCTACTTTCTCCAATTCAAGTACATCAAATATGTAGCAAAGTACAGAAAGTGTAGCTTCCTTGGCATAACCCCGACCCCAGAGTTGAGGTCGTGTGCCAAAAATCAGACTCGGTGAATCTTGCAATGAATGAAGCAGACCTGAAAACCCTGCTACCTGGTCGCTTTGATGCTCAAAAAAGAGCCAAATCCCATAGCCATAACTAGCAAAGTTTACCAAACTTGTTTCAATAAACGATTTTACCTCCTCAACAGAGACTTGTCGGTCGTCGAAGAGAAACCGTCGGACATCAGCTTCAGTCCATAACGGATGTACAGTATCTAGATCGCCCAGGTGGATCGACAGCAAGATTCCGCATATCCGCCCAAGCAATCTCAGTAGAACACCCATGCTATAGAGAAATATTTTATACAAGAGTACTAAATGACCTCATGCTGGAACCGCGTCCCCGAAAGCTGCTCGACCAGGTGTCGCGATGCCATCCGGGTCAAGCATTACTCTTATAGTACTGAGAAGACTTACGTTTACTGGATTCGCCGCTTCATTCTGTTTCACAACAAGCGCCACCCGAATGAGCTGGGGACACCAGAGGTGACCCAGTTTCTTACCCATTTAGCCGTGACCGAGCACGTCGCTGCCACAACCCAGAACCAGGCACTCAATGCCATTGTGTTCCTTTATCGCGTCGTTTTGCAACAAGAGTTGGTCGGCATTAACGCCGTGCGGGCAAAGAAATCACGTTACCTGCCCACCGTACTGACCCCAGAGGAAACGCAGCAGGTGATTGCTCATCTGTACGGGGTGTCTAAGCTGGTAGTGCCACTGCTCTATGGCAGTGGCTTGCGCTTGAGTGAGGGGTTACAGTTGCGAGTGAAAGATGTTGATTTTGCGCAACAGCAATTGGTCATTCGGGATACAAAAGGCAAGGAAAGTCGGGTGACAATGTTGCCAGCTCGCGTGGCAGAGCCGTTGCAGGCACATCTCCAAACTGTGCGACACTTGCACCACAAGACTTAGATCGCGGCTATGGCTCGGTCTACTTGCTTTTTGCTCTGGAACGCAAGTATCCTCATGCCGATCGTTAATGGCTTTGGCAATA
>DATNQR010000092.1:0-2338 GCA_036703905.1 Thermosynechococcaceae cyanobacterium | reverse complement strand
GGTCAGGGTCTACCCCTAATGCTCTAACCTCTTCTACGAGCGTCTCTAACACTGATGAGTTCGTGTGAACGAGCAACATCATCCAACTTAGGGCCGCCGCAACACTATCCCGGCCCGCCAGCAGCAGCGTAATCAGTTCGTCCCGAATCTCTTCCTGAGTCAATCCCGATCCAGACTCATCTTTAGCGGATAGCAGCAGATTCAAGATGTCGGGAGTCTCAATTTGAGACTGCTGCCGCTCAGTGATCGTGGCGTAGATAACTTGATCAATTTGCTGCCTGAGTCGCAGCAAACGACCCGCAGGTGTCCAATCTCCCCAGTCCCATTTCACCCCCGGTAGGTAGGTTTGGGCAAACCGAATCCAGGGCGCACTCACCGACCAGATCCCGTCGAGCAGGTCACGGAAAGCTACGATTTGTTCTTCTTGATCAAGCCCAAAGACCGTTTTCAAGATGATCCTGAGCGAGATCTCTCGCAGTTCCTCAAACAAGTCACAGTAACTCCCAGATACCCAGTGCGAGGTCGTTGCTTGAGCAATCCGGGTCATGGCGTGTCCATACCCCTTCAAGCGATCGCCGTGGAAGGGAGGCATTAGCAACTGGCGATGCTGGCGATGAACCTGTCCATCTAGCAGGAGTAGGGATGTATCTCCCAAAATTGGGCGCATTGGTTCGT
This sequence comes from Thermosynechococcaceae cyanobacterium, assembly GCA_036703905.1. Classification (GTDB taxonomy): domain Bacteria; phylum Cyanobacteriota; class Cyanobacteriia; order Leptolyngbyales; family Leptolyngbyaceae; genus DATNQR01. The sequence continues at coordinate 1,663 of DATNQR010000092.1, read as the reverse complement.
TAGCGGGCCCAACAACAAACGATTCAGGGGGAGCAGTGAAGATTTCAGCGATTGCTTCAGGGTGACTGAAAAAGGCTAAATCAACAGAGCGCCCCATTTTCGCCGTGAAACAATCCCCGTACTTCGCGGCATAGATGTCAAAAAATTCGAGTGGATTAGTCGCGAGTTGAAAAATCTGCCAGAGGTAGTGAGCATCTACCGCAGGGGCGATCGATTTAGCTGGGTGAAGATTTAACGTCTTTTGCACCATGAGCAAGCGATAGAACTATAGAACTATCGAGACATCATAAACTACTTAACATCTCCCTGCTGTGAACGAACCTTATGCGTTACACCTCAGTTTGAGAACTTGCGCTGACGATTCCAAGTCAGGTGAGACAAAGCTGCTACAACATAGTCTGTCCGGTGTAGCTCGGCTATTTCTGGGAAAACCGCAGCTAACTCAGAAAGATTCAGTTTCAGGAACGTTCCATCTTGCAAAGTCAGTTCCAAGTAGCGAGCTGATCCAAGCGCAAACGGACACTCCCGCACATAGCGATCTTCAAGCTTGACAATCTCGGCTAGATCAATTTCTCTAAGTTGCCCATCCCGCACAAACTTAAGCTTTGTCCACTTTGGCGGCAGTCTAATCATCTCCACCTCAGCTAATCCACATCGCCACTGAGAAACTGTCTGTGCTGAGTGATGCTCGATCCAATCAAAAGCCGCCTCGAAGCACTGTAATTCCCAATCACTAGGGTCAGCTAGATACTGCCGCGCCATTACAACCCGTAACGTCCCATGCTTACCCTGCAACCATTCCAGGAGGGTCGGGCAGTACTCGAAAGTCAGAGTTCTCTGATCCAACCAAGCCTCTGCTGTGATACCCACAAACTTCCATCGCCGATATGATTTACCAGGAGCTAAAATTCCTGCCATTGAGTCCTCCAGTCTCGATTTCTGATGTCTGTATTTTGTCCTGAGAGTCCGCACCCTCCTAACGTGCTTTGCCTGATTCCCCATCTGCGCTGTCAATCCCTCTAGCTCCTGCGAAGATTGCATGGTTCTGGTGCAGCGTTGCCCATCAGGGTGTCGATCGCCGCTATCGCTGCGAAGTTGGCAGCGATAGGGGAGGAGTAGGACTGGTCACTCTGGGTTTTGTGCTTGCCCCGAACGATGACGTACCAAAACACGCCATCTCTTTTCCCCTGCTTCGGGTCGCCCTGGATGAAGTACTCCAACGTTTTGTAGGGACGGTGAGGCGTGGTGAAAGGCAGAACAGCAGCAATGACAGAAAGCGCTTCCTTGCTCTGTACGGTTGGAGCGGTTGAGGTGGACTGGGAAGCTTCCATTGACGGCTCTGTTTCCACTAGCGCTGCGGTAACAGCGACGGGTTCTGGCAGTGTTTCTCCTTCCACTACTTCAGGGGTACTAGCGGGTTCTGAGGACGTGGGGGGATTGCTGTCCTTGCTCCCAAATCCCAAACCTGCGCCAAGTGTCGCAGTAGAAGCCTACTAACTCCGCGATTGCCTGATTGTTTGTCAGTTTTGTCCCTTTACCTGTTAGTAGCTTGATCCAGCCTGTTGGGTGTTGAAGGTTTCTGTGAATGTAGTCATCGACCTGATTATTCCACTGTCCACGGAGGGCAGGCGCAAGTAGGAGGGGACTATTGGGCTGGAGAGTC
>DATNQR010000091.1:0-3897 GCA_036703905.1 Thermosynechococcaceae cyanobacterium | reverse complement strand
CCGTCCGCCCCGGCCAACTCCGCCAGCACAGCCGCCGCCACCGGATCGGGTTCCACGGTGCGGCGGGCCTGCCGTAGGGTGGCAATGTGGTCTATGTTCACGCCAAGAGTAGGCAACGCGGATTCTCCCTACCAAAAAGCTGCCTTCTGATTTTACCCGAAGCGATCGTCGATCGGATTTCCTGGCGGTTCTTGACCGAGGGGTTGATGGAGAACTAATCTTTGTTACTCAAAAGTGTCTTTGTTCTTAAAAGTGCGCCGAAATACCCACTGCATAACGCTAGGGAAAAGCTTTTGGGATGCGAGCGACAGGTTCGCCGATCCCACCACCACCTCAGATTTCTGATGCTCCACAGCTTCCCAGATCGATCGGGCTACATCCTCTGGCTTCTCCACTCCCGGCACTTTTAGAACCTGCTCCACCTGCTGCCGTCGGGCATGGGCATCTTCCTGACTTTTGCCTCGGAAAACGGCCCGCTCCATAAAGTCGCTGTTAATAATGTTGGGATAGATGCCGCAGACGTGAATGTTCTTTGGCGCAAGCTCCGATTGCAGAGATTCCGTCAAGCCAGTGAGGGCAAACTTGCTGGTGGCGTAGGGAGCCAAGTAAGGCAGGGGAACCTTGCCGCCCACCGAAATCACGTTAACGATCGTGCCTTTGCCCTGAGTCAGTAGGTGCGGTAAGAGCGCATGGATAGTGTGGATATAGCCCCACAGGTTGGTGTCTAGGGCCAAGTGCCAATCTTCCAGAGAGAAGGCATCGGCAGGGCCAGAGATATAGATGCCTGCATTGTTCACCAGCACATCAACTTGCCCATAGGTGGCGATCGCTTTTTCTACCAGTGCTTTCACCTGATCCGGGTCGCGGACATCGGTAGGCACGGCTATGACTGAATGATTGGCGGCTTCCAGAGTTTGAGCAAGCTGGGTGAGGCGATCGGCACTCCGGGCCGCTATTACCAAGTTGTAGCCTTTGCGGGCAAACAGCAGCACCGTTTCTTTACCGATGCCCTGGGAAGCACCCGTGATCAGCACAGTAGGAGCCATAGGGAAGTTAGGAGAATTCGTTAGCTCTAGTGTGGAAAACTCAAACGCTTTAGCCGTCTAACTTACGTCAGATCTTCCACCTTGAGAGTCTTTGATCTGGGCTTAAGATCCCCCCTCCGAGTTGCTGCGCCAATCTCCTCAGACAGATAGCAGGCTCGTCTGAGCTTTCTAGTATGAAGGCTCATTGTAAAGACAACTTCACACTGTAAAAATAACTCCACATATCCCCGTTATGGTTTCCCAAGCCCCTCCTTTCCGCGCCCTAACTTCTGCCTTGCACCGAGAAGATCTCGCTGGGTCGTTTATTGCCTGCTCGATCTTCAGTTTGTGGGGAGTGAGTCTAGCCGTCCTTCTCAGTCATGGCACGGCTGGGCTGGGGGCTTTGAGCCTGCTGGGAGTGCTGTGGCAAGCTTTCTTGTTTACTGGATTGTTCATCACGGCCCACGATGCTATGCACGGAGCGGTGTGCCCACAGAACCCGAAGCTGAATCACTTCATCGGGACTTTGGCCTTGCTGCTCTATGGATTCTTTTCCTATCAAGAATTGCTCAAGAAACATTGGCAGCACCATTTCCATCCAGCTAGCGATCGCGATCCCGACTACCACGACGGTCAGCACGAGAGCTTCATCGCCTGGTATCTCCACTTCATGCGGAACTACTGGAGTTGGAGACGCTTCTGGCTGCTGCCGATTCCGGTTGTCGTCGGTGTTCTAGCGTTGCACATTCCCTTCGGCGATCTGATGCTGTTCTGGGCGTTGCCGGCTATCTTGAGTTCGCTCCAGCTTTTCTACTTTGGCACGTTCCTGCCGCACCAAGAGCCGAGCCAGGGCTACGCCGATCGCTTTCGGGCCCAGAGCATCTATCGCTCAACTTTCTGGTCTTTTGTCACCTGCTATCACTTCGGCTACCATCACGAGCACCACGAGGTTCCTGAAGCGGCGTGGTGGCAGTTGCCTGAAGTGGTGAGGCAGGGAAAAGCAGACTAGATATCATTAGATATCACTCAACTGCTTCATTCAACTGTTGTCACTCACCTACTGTCCTGTATAAGGTATCCCGTTGCCGATAAGGTCGATCAAGAGACGCGATCGATCTCTGCAAGTCTTCTACTTCCAAGCAGGTTCCCCCTTGGGCCCCGGCCATTGTGGTGATGTGCTCTTCCATCAGTGTGCCGCCGAGGTCATTGCAGCCCCAAGTGAGAGCTGTGGTTGCTCCGGTCAGACCTAGTTTGACCCAACTGGGCTGATGGTTGGGAATCCAGCGCCCCAAGAAAATTCGGGCAACGGCAGTCAGCAGGAGTGCATCAGCGAGAACGGGCTGATCGCGACCGACCCGACGACGCAGAGGCTTCGGGGCTTCCTGACCCACAAAGGGCAACAGAATGAACTCTGAAATGCCGGGGAGAGCCTCAGCCTGAGCGGTTTGCTGGAGCGATCGCAGCAAGCTCAAATGCCGAATCTGCTGGGCTGGTGTTTCGATGTGCCCGGAGAGCATTGTGCTGGTGGTGGGTAGTCCCTGCTGGTGGGCAGTGTGAACAATTTCTAGCCAGGTGGCGGTGCTGATTTTTTCGGGACATAGGACACGGCGCACGTCGTCGTCCAGCACTTCGGCGGCAGTTCCGGGCAGCGAATCAACTCCGGCATCCCGCAGGGCAGCGATCGTGTCCCCAAAGCTCAAGCCATCCTGTCTAGCAATGAACTCGACTTCCTGGGGCGAAAAGGCGTGCAGGTGCAGTGTGGGAAATTGGCTCTTCAGGGCTTCCAGAATCCGCAGATAATAGCTCAGGGAAGAACCGTTGAGCTTAGCTGCTGGATTTAGTCCGCCCTGCATACACAGTTCTGTAGCTCCGCGCTGCACGGCATCCGTCGCCTTATCCAGCATTTGCTCAAGATCTAGCCAGTAGGCTCCCTCATCGCCTGCATCCCGGCGGAAGGCACAAAAGCTACAGTGCTGTTCGCAGATGTTGGTGAAGTTGATGTTGCGATTGATTACATAGGTCACGGTGTCGCCAACCTGCTGCTGTCGGAGAAGATCGGCAGTCTGGCGAATCTGCTCGATCGCTCCGGCTGACTTTTGCTGCAACAGCGTCACCCCTTCCTCCACCGAAAGGTCGTGACCCGCCAGAGCGCGATCAAGAATCGCTGCGACCTCAGAAGGCACGATCGCTTTTGTTCCAATCCCTTCAACAGTTACAGCCATCTCAGAAATACTTGCTCAGAAACACTTGGGTGAACAGGACTTTTTCTATTCTGTCAAATGATTAACGATTGAGATGAGCCGCGGCAGATAACTCAGAACATTTAACAGATGTCCTTCCAGTGGCCGGCTCCGTTGATTTGTTCTGCCGCTTCACAGCCAAGGCTAAATCAGCTTGCCAGCAACAAATCGTTCAGCTTGTTCTTCAGACTTGGGGATGCCATGAGCGGATTATAGATTTCACCGTATCCATACCATCGTAATAGGCTCCAGGTGTGATGTCAGACTACTCAACTCTTTCCCAGCCGTTTTGAGTTCTTGCCAGCGCTGCTTCATATTTCTCTAATTGTGGCGCTGATCACTAACAAGCTGATGATGAACGCTTTCCAGCAGTTCTTTGGTCGTAAACGGTTTTGCCAGCACTGGTAGCTTATCGCCCCCCTCTAATGCAGGTACTTGAATACTTGAAACCAAACCACTAATGGCAAGCGTCTTTACCTGGGGATTCATTTTCCGTAGGGTACGAATCGCGGTCAAGCCATCCATCGACGGCATCATCATATCCACCAGCACCAAATGGATACTGTCTTTATGTTGAGCATAGAGCGCGATCGCCTCAATCCCATCATTGGCGGTTAGAACAGTGTAGTTGT
>DATNQR010000090.1:0-6999 GCA_036703905.1 Thermosynechococcaceae cyanobacterium | reverse complement strand
TGCCCATCCGCTTCCGATTTGGCGCGGCAAAGAATCTTTGCACTCCCACGACGGCAAAATTCTGCTGGCAGGAGACGCGGCGGGACTCATCAATCCGTTCTTTGGGGATGGAATTTTGTACGCAGTCAAAAGCGGCATCATGGCGGCGGAGTGTGTGGTTGAAGGAAAAACCCTGGAGTACAGCGATCGCATCCACACCAAATTCGCCACCAATTTTGATGCCGCTCTACGAATGGCTAACTTCTTCTATCAGTTCCCAGGCTTTTGCTATCGCTATGGAGTCACGAACCCCAGAGCAACCCGCGCTGCCGCTCGACTCATTGCAGGGGAATTCCCATTTGACCAACTGCCGAGACGAGTGCTGCACCGAGTTCGTCGTCAGGCGCTAGGAAGTTTGCTACCCATGCAGGGAGCGCGATCGTCCGGCTAAGATCATCATCAGTCCCTCCCGGTCACTGAAAGTCCTTCCACAATCAGCGACGGCGTGTAGCAGGAGCCATTCCACTCGGCATCATCCCCCAATTCCACCAGCTGCTTCAGAGCAGTGTAGACATTGCCAGAAAGCATTGTGTCTTTGACGCGACCCTGGATCTGACCACCCTGTACCCAGTAGCCTAGATCGACGTTGATGGAGAAGTCGCCGGAAATGCCCGCGCCGCCGCCTAGAATTTGATCTAGAACCAGCCCTTCATCTAAGCTAGCAATTAGATCCAACAGCGATCGAGGCTCGGAATTAGAGCGCTGTCCTCCAGGCTGGATGATGCAGTTGAACAGGCCCGGTGTGGGATAGCTGCCCAATCCTGGCCGAAAGCCATTGCCCGTAGTGCCGCTTCCTAGCCGTCTGCCTGTGGTGTGATCGGCGTAGAACAGCCGCAGCACGCCATTCTCAATGAACGTAATCGGGCGGGTGGCTGTGCCTTCGTCATCAAACGGACAGCTAAAAGGGCCGATCGCTGGATTTTGCGCCAGAGTCAGACTTTCAGAGATTACGGGCTGGTTGAGACGATCGCTCCAGGGCGACGCGCCCTCGATCACCTGCTTGCCGTTCAGGGCCGCCTGCACCGTGCCCCACAGCATATCTGCCGCTTTAGAGGTGAACAAAACCGGGACTCGGCCACTGGGGGCACTGACATTTTCTCTAGCCCAATCCAGTCGTTGCAGAATTTGACGGGCGATCTCCTCTGGGTTGAGGCTGTCCCGCTTGGTTTGCCCATCAGAGACGCTGAGGAAATCATCCCCCCGCACCCATTCAGCCGACAGGTAGCAGCTCAAAGTGGTGTCTGTGTGGCCGCAGTCCAGCCCTTTGGAATTGATCAGGCGGGTGGTTTCTGCTTCGCATTCCCACTCGGCGGTGCAAAGAATTTCTGGGTAAGCTTCCCGCACTAGGGCGATCGCCTGTTTGCCCCACATCACCAGTTGTTCCACAGCAACTTCTGAGCCAACATCGGCATAGCGAGCGGCGGAGGCTTCTGTCAGCTCGATCGTCTCTGGGTCATTCAGTTGGCTGAGGGCAAGGGCGCGATCGACTAGAGCTTGCGGCTCCACTAACCCGTAAGCCACCGCTAGACCAGGACAGCCATCCCGCCACAGCCGCAAAGCCATACCCTCAGCTTGGGCGCTTTCCAGTTGCTTGAGCCGATTGGCCTCAAAGAACACGGGCCGAGCCAGGGATTGGGATTGGAACACCTCTGCGGCTTCTGCACCAGCCTTGAGCGCTAGTTCCAGCAGTTGTTCGGATAGGTCTTGTTGCACGTCGGAACTCATAAGCGTTACGGGAACTTGTTCTTCGTTACGGAGTGCCAAAAACCTTCAAACCTGCAACGAACGGCTAACAACTAAGTCGGCTAACAACTAAGTCGGCTAGCAACTAAGTCGGCTAACAACTAAGTTACGGCAAAGTGACCGCTTGCAGCAGCCAAAATCCGGCAAAGGCTTCGGCCTGGGAGTTGACCTGGACAGCCACGAAATGAACACCGTTGGCTTGTTGCTTAGCAACTTCAAACTGAGTGGCTTCAGCCTGCAAATCTGGTTTGGGCAAACTGGCCAGCGTCCACCGATCGTTCACCCCTGTTTCCAGTAGCAATCGAGATGACGCTCGATCGAACGTCACGCTGGCTATTTCCAATCCCGACATCCAGGCCGCTAAGGGGGTTGCGCGAGGCGAAAAAATCAGCAGACCAGGAATCGGAGTTTCTGGCTTCAGCCCTGCCAAGCTGAGGGGAAAGGCGGCTCCGAAGTCGATCGACCACTCCTTCATCTCGTCCAGATCCCTAGCTTCTAGAGTGACGAACTGCCACTTTTCGCCCATGAGGGCGGCGGGCAAGGGCTGGGGCGGTGTGCTGGGGAAGGTGACAGACGGATTTGTGCCTGCCTGAAATCCGGGATGGGCAGGGTAAACCTGCTTCTGACGCTCCTGAAGCCACTGGTTGAGGGCATAGGTGCGGCGGCTGAGTTGGGCAGAAATGCCGACATCTTCGCAGGCTTTGGTGATCATGTTGTTCATCGCCTGCCGGAAGAAGAGAATTTTGTCTGGGGGGCAAGGAGCCTGGGCGATCGCGGCTTCCACAGCTTCCCTCAGAGTAATTGAGTTCACCTGAGTGCTGGCGCAGAACTGAGCATAGCGAAACAGCAAATCTGTTTGTGTGTCAATTGCCAACGGACTTTCACAGATCAGCACTTCCCAAATTTTCTTACCGTTCTCGTCCAGGATGGGGCGGGAGTAGAAATCAAGTTCCCAAATTGTGGTCATGTTTGCTGAATCAATGGGACGGTCACTTCTGGACGTTCGATCGGGACAGGCTGCTTAGGGGGCATCGGGGTCAACTCCTAGCGATCGCAGCCGTTCAGCTAGTTGATCGGCCCGTTCGGCTCCAGTGGGAATTACCTGACCTGCGCGATCGCACCAGCGTAGCCACTGCCCAGCAGTGCCTTCCAACTCCCCTTGCCACAGAGTCAACCCCAAACCCACGTCTTCTAGCCAAAAGGGTTCAGGAAGTTCCTGATAGTGCCTGCCAGTCAGAACAAACACCTTGAGCGGTTGCCTGTTCATTTGTTCAGATTCCTGAATCTGCTGCAAAGGGTCGAACACGACGTAGTAGCCAATGCCCATACGGGCGTAGGAGTCTTTTTTGGAGGGTTTAGCCGGGTCTTTGGTCATTAGCTCGTTGCCTTTGCGGTTGGAGACGATTTCGATCGCCAGGTCCGGGAACTTGCCAAAGCGCCAAACCAAATAGGAACGGTTCCGCTTCTGTGAGTAATCTTCGGGTCGCTGCACTCCTAAACTCAGGAAAACATCGGGGACAATTCCTTCCTGATCCTCCGCAGCAAAAATTCCAACGTTGGCATCAGCAATGAAGGGAGAAGCAAGGACTGAGGAACTGTAGAGCGGCTCTACGAGTAGCCGTTGCTGTTGAGCTGATTGAAAATTGTCCGCTTGAAAATTGTCCACTGGGGCATCGTCCTCAAGCACCAGATGGTCAATGTTCGGCGCTGGAATCTCGTCCTCTCGAATGTCCTCTCGAATGTCCCTTTGAACATCTACTTGCAGATTATCAACGTCAAGTAGTTGAGTCATGGTTGCCTCCTAGGGTGCGATCGTGTCAACACTGAATCACTCGCCCAATCTGAATCCCTTGCCCAATCTGAATCACTCGCCCAATACAGCCTTCCGGGCCCGCCCTTCCCGCGCTTCGGCTTCATCCATCACGGCGGCAGCGTTCTCCAGCATTTCGCCAGGGAAGTTCTCCAGCACTTTGGTTGAGAGGGAAATTCTGCCTTTGCCCTCGTCCAGATTGACAATCATGGCCTTGACGGTTTGGCCGACTTCAAACAGAGCGCTTAAGGATTCAACAAACTTCTGGCTAACCTGATTGATGTGCAACAGTCCCGTAGTGCCATCAAACTCGACGAACACGCCAAAGGGCCGCAGGCTGGTAACTTTGCCCTCCACCAGTTGTCCCATTTGGATCTGGCTGAAGCTGGCCGATCGAGCAGCTAAACGGTTTGACAGCACCAGTTTGTCGCGCTCACGATCCACCTCAATGAAGCTGGCGCTCAGGGTTTGACCTTTTAGCGAGTCTAGATCGTTGCGTTCGACTAGATGCGATCGAGGAATGAAACCCCGCAAACCTTGCACATCCACCGTCACGCCGCCTTTATTGACACCCGTGACCCGCACCTGAAGACTCTGGTTGCCTTCCTGTAATTCTGCTAGCCGATCCCAGGCTTGCCGCACTTCCAACTGCTTCAGGGATAGCGTCACCTGACCATCGGCGTTTTGCTCCCGAATGATCAGAAACTTCAGTTCTTCACCGATCGGGACGATCGCCGACAGATCGCTCACCTCCCGCAGACTAGCTTCCTCGGCGGGCAGCAACCCCGGCGACTTAGCCCCAATGTCCACATAAGCGCCTTCTGACTCGTAGCTGATGACTTTGCCACGTACAATCTGACCCGTCCGAAAATCGTAGTCGAACTTTTCTAGGGCTAAAGCAAAGTCGTCCATTGAGAAGGACGCATCGGATGAGGTCGATCGGGTTGCTGGAGATTCCATGCCACTGTCAGTAGAAACCCCTCAAGGGGGAGTTAGCTTTCCTACTATAGCTTGGGGAGCGGGAGCGGGCTAATCATCGGGGTCGGGGTCAGCGACAGGGGAAAGGGTGACACGGACGCGCTGCCCATCATCCAGAACGGCGAGCAAAACGTTATCCACTTGGAGGCGATCGCCGACTTCTGGGGGGCGTTGAAGTTCTTCTAAAAACAAACCCGCTAGGGTTGCGGCTTCATCGCGGGGAAGCTGCAAGTCAAGTTCGTTGTTGACCGTGGCAATGCTGGCGCGGATTTTGAAGATGCCTTCGTGAGCGCTGATTTGACGAAATTCTCGCTCTTCCTCTGCGTCGTATTCATCCCGGATCTCGCCCACAATTTCTTCCAGCACGTCCTCCAGCGTCACCAGACCCGCCGTGCCGCCGAACTCATCCCGCACAATCACCAGGTGCAGGCGGTTCTTTTTCATCTCTTCCAAGAGGTCATCGACAGCTTTGGTTTCAGGCACATAGTGGACAGGGCGCAGCAATTCGCGGATGCTGGGGGGAGTTTCCAGCAGGGCAGCTAGTGGCCGAATCAAATCTTTAACGTGCAAAACCCCCACGATGTTGTCCAGATCTTCGTCACAGACGGGCAGGCGGGTATGCGCGTTCTCCGATACCAGTTGGTAGGCTTCTCCCAGAGAGGTCGTCGCTTTGATGTATTGAATTTGAACCCTAGGAACCATAATGGCCCGAACGTTGATGTTGCCTAATTCCACAGCTCCATGAATGATGCGGCGCTCTTGCTCACCTACCGATCCCCCGGCTCGCCCCGCGTCTACCATTGCCTTAATTTCTTCAGGGCTAATGGAGTCGTCCTGATCATGGATGGAGTTTCCCGTTACTTCCAGAACGAGGTTGCTGGAGGCACTGACCAGTCGTACAAGGGGATCGGTTAGCGTGTCCACTAGGCGCAGCGAGTTGATCGAGAACAGCGCAAAATCATCTGCGTAGCGCAGCCCCAACCGCTTGGGAACCAGTTCTCCCAGAACCAAACTGACCAAAGCAATGATAACTGTCACGCCAACCAGGGCGACTTTTTCGGCAATGGAGCGACTTAGAGCAGGCTGAAGCAGAGCTGCCAAGGGACTGGCTAGATTATCTGCTGCGAACGCTCCATTGAGAAATCCAGTCAACGTAATGATCAACTGAATCGTAGCTAAAAATCTTGTGTTGTTCTCAGTTGTGGACAGTACTCGGCGGGCCCGTCGATCGCCCTGCTCTGCTAGGATACGCATCCGCACTTCATTGACGGAGATTAAGGCCATTTCTGCCGCCGCGAAGTATCCGTTCAGCAGGATCAGAACAACGTTAATCAGAATCAGCAGGGCAATGTTGAATGGGTCGATCGTATTCATGGTTCACTATTGAAGATGCCAAGGCCCCGCAAGGCTCGGTAGCATCAAAGCACCGGGGGATGAATTAGAAACTGTCCAAAGTTTAGCGTCTATCTCGGCGGGTTCTGCGATTTTGAGACCGATCGACTACCGTTCCCTACGAATCAGTCGAGGCAAATCCATTGATTACCAGTGGCTTCGATCGATGCCCTCAAAATTCAGGAGCAGGAGTTTGGCATAGATTTGACGTAGGTTGCGTCGCCAGCCAGTCTCCAACTTTTTACCCATCCTTCTGCTTTCTAAACCTGGCAAATGGGCTGGAGAGAAAGCAGAAATATAGGCACAAAAGGGGTTTAAGTAGAATGGAGTAGCCCTGCCTTGAAGTAGAGTAAATCCAGAACTCGCGAGAGGAACTCACCATGCCTCGGTTTAATCCCTACACTTTGCAGTTGCAGATTACCCGGATGTTTGAGCAGGGGCAGTCAATGTTTGCCACGCTGAAGGTGCAAGATTGGCTAAAGGAACGCAACGAAGATCCCACTGCCTACAACATTCTGTTTCACCCACAGCCTGCCTCTCCGGGATCAGGTCAGGTGATGACTGTGGAGATTGAGTTGCGCCGCAAAGATGGGCAACCTGTAGAGCCGTGGCTCCAGGAGCAGGTGAACCAGAAGGGTTAAGCCAGAGAAGCGTCATGAAGGCGGCGATGCTAGTACTTGATTCCCATAGCAAGCGCCGATCGCAGCTTGTGAAGGGAGATCAAGTACTAGACCAGAGTTATCGCGTCGTCAATCTCTAAGCGTAGGGGCAATGGGAGCAGCAGGAATCGCACCAACGACGATCGTCTTCTAAGATCGGTGATCTTATTCCCTAGGGGATGGAGAATAATCACCTGTTTCTAGGAACCAGGGCGTGTCATCAGTTGAGCCAGACAACAGCAGCAGCGAGGTAAATCCCAGCGAGAAAATTGACCTTGCGCTTGTCGTAGCGAGTGGCAATCGCGCGGTACTGCTTGAGTTTGGCAAAAAAGTTCTCAATCAAGTGACGCGCTTTGTACAAGTGTTTGTCATAGTCTC
>DATNQR010000089.1:0-8858 GCA_036703905.1 Thermosynechococcaceae cyanobacterium | reverse complement strand
CAGGGACAATTTCCGGTTGCAGAATTTCGTCCGCGTCCAAGATGAGAATCCATTCTCCCTGGGCATACTGAAGGGAATAGTTCCGAGCAGCAGAAAAGTCATGACACCAGGTAAACTGATGTACTCTAACGTTCAATAATTGGCTAAAGGATTGGGCAACAGCGATCGTGTCATCCACCGATCCAGTGTCCACGACGATCGTTTCATCCACCACGCCCTGCACGCTTTTCAGACAACGTGGCAAGGCCGCTGCCTCATCCCGCACAATCATGCACAAGCTGAGTTTCATTGCTCATTTATGTAGAAATTAATTGAGAATGAATAATTAAGGATCAGGACTACTTCCCTGGAAGAGTTGCTATTTTCAATCCTCCATTTTTAATGGTTCGTTACTTTCAAACAGGCTGCCGCTTCTGCCATCGTGCCATACTCCGCTACTTGTCCCTGCTGCAATTCGCGTGAAAATGTAAAGTATGTGCCTGGAAAGTATCCGTCGCCCGCCGCATTAACCCCTGTGCGTAAAGATGACCTACTGCTTGAACCCTGCCTGTACCCAACCGACTAATCCTGACGACGCTGAGTTTTGCCTGAGTTGTGGGACAAAGTTGGTGGCGCTGTTGCGGGGACGCTACCGTGTCCTGAAACCGATCGGACAGGGCGGATTTGGCAGAACTTATCTAGCAGTGGATGAAGACAGATTGACTAGTCGCTGTGTGGTGAAGCAATTCTCGCCCCAGCTTCAGGAAGGCTCGAAGTCCCTGGAGAAAGCCATCAAGCTGTTTGATCAAGAGGCAGTGCGGCTAGATCAACTGGGTGAGCATCCCCAAATCCCGGCACTTCTGGCGTATTTTGAACACGACAAGCGCCTGTATCTGGTGCAGCAGTTCGTCGAAGGCCCGACACTGCTTCAGGAAATAGTGCAGAACGGGATGTTCAACGAGCAAAGAATTCGGGCGGTGCTGGCGGGAATTTTGCCAATTCTGAAGTACGTCCACGATCATCAGGTGATCCACCGGGACATCACCCCTTCTAACATCATCCGCCGCCGATCGGACAATCGACTGGTGCTGATTGATTTCGGCGTGGCCAAACTGCTGTCGGCAGATGCAGCCGCACCGGGAACACGGATCGGTACTGAAGGCTATGCACCTATGGAGCAACTGCGGAGCGGCAAAGCCTATCCCGCCAGCGATCTTTACAGCTTGGCCGCCACTTGTTTGTTTCTGATGACCCGCACCAAGCCGGATGATCTCTACGATCCCTTGGAGGGGCGCTGGATGTGGCGGGAACAGTTGCGGCATAGGGGCGGGGCTATCAGTGATCCGATCGCTCACATTCTGGACAAGATGCTGAAGGATCTGGTCAGCGATCGCTATCCCTCCGCCGATGCAGTGATGCGAGACTTACGGATGGCCCTGTCGCGCCCCGTTGCCACCTTCTTCAGTCGGACGGCTCCACCCACCCACCCCATTCACCCGACTCAACCCCCCGCGCCTCCATCAGGGGGCGGCCCAGCTTCTGGTAGACCCGTCTCTTCCGGTGCAGCTAGGGCAAATCCCTCTGACGTTCCCTCGAAACCTGCTTCTGGTGGGACGGGGCGGCGCTGTCTGCATACTCTGGAGCATCCGCGCGGCTGGGTAACGGCGGTGGCCATCAGTCCCAATGGCGAAACTTTGGCTAGTGGTGGGCTAGATGACTGCATCCGGCTCTGGAGCTTGACCACTGGGGAGCTGTTGCAAACCCTGACAGGGCACACAAAACCATTAAACTGTCTGGCTTTCAGCCCTGGCGGTCAAACCCTGGTTAGCTGTAGCGATGATGACACGATCAAAGTTTGGGCCCTGAGTACGGGACGGCTGATTCGTACTTTGACGGGGCATACCAGAGATGTGAACTCCGTGGCGATCGATCGAGACGGGTTGCTGCTGGTCAGTGGCAGCGAAGATCGCACAGTGCGGCTGTGGCGATTGGAAACGGGCGCAACGGTGCAGACGTTTCCAGTGCTGTCGGGCATGATTCGATCGGTGACGTTCAGTGCCGATGGCCAACTGGTGGCAAGTGGCGGACTGGACAACCAGATTCGTCTGTGGAGCGTCCAAACTGGTCAACAAGTCCGCGCCTTTGCCAAGGGGCACTTCAACTCGGTGAATGCAGTGCTGATTCGACCCGATGGCAAAACCCTGATCAGCGCCAGCAAAGACAAAACCATCAAGCTTTGGGATCTGAACCGGGGCGAGGTGGTGCGGACGCTGGCGGGACATCAGGAAGCAGTAAATGCGATCGCCCTTAGCAGCGACGGCAAATGGCTGGTGAGCGGCAGCAGCGACAAAACTGTGAAACTCTGGAGCCTGGATACTAGCAGTCTGTTGACCACTTTCAGCGAACATTCCAACTCGGTGAACACGGTGGCCATCAGCTTGGATGGTCGCATTGCTGCAAGCGGTAGCTCTGATGAAACCGTGCGGGTCTGGCAGTTAGGCTAAGAGACTGTTGAAAAGCCATAGCCTTACAGGTTACGATAGGGTGTAGGGGCACTGCTCCTACACTCCCTTTCAACCCACTGGTCGCGCCGAGTCGTCTACTGATCTTCCTCAACTAGGGCGCACTGATTCTCCTCAACTAGGGCGCATCGATTGGGATCAGCGCCGCCTCTGGAAGGTAGCCCCGGTAGCGGCCACCTTCAGAGGTAACTAGCACCAAACGCAGCGACCAATCAGGCTCAATTTGTAGATCTGCCCAGGGAACAGCCACCTCTAGACAGGTATCCAATCCAACCTGGGCACGAGTGGCGCGGGACTGCCACCGCAGCGCTTCCCCCGCTTCCTGAAACCAGGTGGTCTGCGTCAGCAGATTGATCCCCAAATGGTGATGGAAAAAATAGTTCACTGGAGCTTCGTCGGGCAAATCGACCAACGGAACCGGGCTGTTGTGCATTGTCTGGCCAGGGTAGAACCAGAGCAAATTCAGTTCAGAGGGAATGTCATCCCCAGGTTTCGCGCCGACTTTGAAATCCAACCTCAGGTAGAAGTTCAGGTGATCAACTCCGTACCAGAGACGTTGAATGGGGCTACTTTGGTGCATTGTGCCGCGTGAACCGCCAATTTCCACCCGTCCGGCTTTGTCCCAGTCTTGCTCGTCGCCCCGACCGTCGATGAAGGGGTGGATGAAGCTTTGAGGCGGACGATCGCCTTGGGCGGCATGGGTTTCCACAGGCTGCCGCACGATGGCGGGAACGGGTTCGCCCAAAGCCTGATAGAGAGCGGCCAGGTGTTCTCGGAAAAGCTGGTCGAACATGGCATCCTGGTTAGAGGAGTGCCCCGCGCCAAACCACCAGAACCAGTCAGAACCTTCGGCGGCATAGAGAGCTTCCCAGGCTTCCGGGTTCGCTGCTTCCGTCGCTTCGGGATGGTTGGCCAAGGTTTGGCGGGCGGCCGTCAGCAGATCCCAGGCGCGGTTCTTGGCGGGGTCGCCAATCCAGGTAGTGAAGCTGCCGTCCACCCAGGAGCCACTATGGAGTTGAGCGGCAGGGAGGGTTACCGTAGGTGGAAACTTCTCAATATGTTCTGAGACAGTGACGAGTTGGATGTCGATCGAGTCGCTAAGGATACCGTAGAGGCTTTCCAGAAAAGGCTTGCCGTCTTCAGGATAGTATTCCCAGCAGTTTTCGCCGTCCAGGGCGATCGTCACTAGCCAGGGTTGCTCTAGAGCCGTGCCACCGTCACCTTGCCGCGACTTGAGCGATCGAGCGATTGCCTCCAGATGTCCCACCAGATCCGTCGCGGCTTTGGCCGGCTCCATTGAACCATAGGTGAAGCCGATCAAGTCGGACAGGCGGTGATCTCGAAAGACGATCGCCAAATCTCCGTGGGGCGTTTCCAGGCGATAGGGCTGGTAGAGTTTCTCCGGCTCACAGAGGTTGCCTGAACCGTCTCGATGAAAGAATTCCTGAATTGACCAGCCCAGCACTGCTTCGTCCGAACAAAGCCACTGGAATCCTTGCTTGGCCACGTCCGGTAGAATTGCGGGACTGACAGATTGCTCTGAGGGCCACAGGCCACGGGGCGATCGACCAAACCGCTCCTCATACATCGTCCAAGCTTTTTGCAAATGACGCGGAATATCTTCAGCCCATTGGAAGCGCTGCTGAGGTAGGGTCATGTTCGGCACTGCCACCCTTCCCGCGTCAGTGTCGGCCAGAAGCGGCAGAATTGGGTGAGTGTAGGGTGTAGTGATCACCTCAAGCTGTCCCGCGTCCTGCATCTGGCGGTGCTGAGGAATGATCCGGCTCAGAATCTCCCGTTGCTTGGAGTAAATGCGCTGTCGATCGCCCAGCGTAAAATCTCTACCCCGCTCTAGCCACTGGGCTATTTCAGGGTCATCCCAGAACAGAGGGTCAATCCAGGCGAGGTTATGCCATGCCAGGAGATCGCCATAGTCTGCTGAATTCCAATTCTCCAGACACCAGGACTGTCCCTTGTCCTGCCGTTGTCCATAGAGTTCAGCGTAGCGAGGATGAGGATCAATCAGCGTGTGGTGGTTGCCGTCGAAGAAATGCTGGATGATGAATTCCTTCTGGTCATGATCGAGACTTTCGGTAGCCTGAAGTGCCACGGTCAAGTAGGGATCAAAGGCCTTCCCGGCCACATAATCCTCGATTTGTAGGATCAGCGACGGAACCAAATTCACCGTTTGATGCAGCTTCGGATATTTCTCCAGCAACAGCACTAGATCGAGATAGTCTTTGGTTCCGTGGAGACGCACCCAGGGAAGACGATACTGTCCAGCTACGCGACTTTTGTAAAGCGGTTGGTGCTGATGCCAGACGATCGCGACGTACAGAGGATGAGGCATAGGGAGAGATCTTAAATAATGAGTTTTGAGTTTCAGAGCCAGGTCAAAACAGCAGACATCCGCCCGCAGTATAGCGGATGTTCTAGTTTCAACTCAAAACTCAAAATTCAAACCGACTTAAAACACTTGCTCGATTTCAGCGATTTCAGGAATGAATTCCCGCAGCCGCCGCTCGATACCCATTCTCAGGGTCATCGCAGAACTGGGGCAAGAGCCGCAGGCTCCTTGCAGGCGTAGCTTCACAATTGGCCCCTCGATATCAACGAGTTCCACGTTGCCGCCATCTGCCATCAAGTAGGGACGCAGTTCATCCAAGACATTCTCGACGTTTTCTGTGGTCAATGCTAGAGCTTGAGACATAATTCACCTTCCAAATTTTTAACTTGAGCTTTTATAGCTGTAGACAGACGGCTTGGAACATTGGGTTTGCAGGGGATGCAGGAGCAATGCCCCTGCCAGGGTTCTACCCCTGCACCCCGTCCTGACCTGTGAGGCTATCGCTATTTGTGTTGACCTTGTTGTGTTGACTTCTGGGTTGAAGTGGGATGCAGGAGGCGAGACCTTCGACAGGAGGTCTCGCCCTCAAGCTCCCTTATTACCTTTCATCTTGATTCAAAAGTCAACAGAACCCAGATCACTATCCTAGCGGGGAAAGAGGACAAGGATGGTAGGTGGGTTGAACTGGCAACCTAGCAAACTCAGTTCACTTGATACTCAGTTCGCTTAGTCAACAACAGCAGACCGCACCATCGTTCTTGCCTCGCTTTTTTCTCCTTAAACTGCCACGGGCTGCAACAACTTGACGTTGGAGAAGCCGTACTGAGTGGTAGTGATTTTGCCGTCTGCCTCGGTGCGAATGGTGCGATCGGTGAGCAGCCAGTAGTCGCCTACTTGAGCATAGTTATCTTCAAACTGGCTCAAGCCGCCCTGAGGTTCACCCGTTTTGCCATCGTGGTATACCGAGTCGTAGCGGTGGGAGAGGTAGCCTGCGCCTGTGTCGTGGCTGCTGGCCGTGTTGATGGTCACGACGACTCCGTGAATGTGACGGTGAACGAGGGAAACTTCGTTGTTGCGAATTTTGTAGCGATCGCCTGATGCCTTGCCGCCGATCAGAATCTCTACGCCTCCGTCTGCGTCGGTGTCGCCGTACTCGAAGGTGTTCTTACCATGGGTTTCCTCAAAACTGCGGCGGACGCGGTGAATGGCAATTTCGCGCAGTTGGTTCAGCACATCGGATTTAGCTTGTTCGTTGTCGATACCAGAAACATCTACGCTCAGGTTGGGGTTGACGCGGACTGTGCCGGTGAAAGTTTCGTCACCCTGCTGCAAAATGATGTCTGCCGAGTAGCCGGGAAAGTTCTTGTCCCAGGTGTAGCGGTTTTCGTAAGCCGATCGAAACAAATCCCGTGCTGATACTTGTTCTGTCATTCAGTTCTCCTTGCTGCTTGTCTTCAACTTCTCGCCTCTAACCAGTGTAGAGAATTTTTGAGAAGTGTAACTGTAGACAGACAGCTTAGGACATTGGGGTTGAGGGGTGTAGCTATATCGAAGGGCGACTGGTAGACGGGAGTTTGGTGTGAGATGGGACAATTCCTAGCTTTCGCCTTCTTCTCGCAGCCGCAGTTGAAAATACACCAGCACAAACGTAACTGCCAGCAGCAGCGTGGCGGCGGCGGCGGCATAGCCGAAGTCGAACTGGGTAAAGGCTTGCTCATAGATGTAGTAGACCAACAGGTTAGTGGAATTTAGCGGGCCTCCGCCCGTAATCACGTAGACCTGCTCAAAGCTTCGCAGCGTAAAGATAGCAGTGGTGACGATGGCAAAGACGATCGTCGATCGTAGCCCTGGTAAGGTGATGTGCCAAAACTGCTGCCAGGAATTTGCGCCGTCCAGTTCGGCTGCTTCATAGCGGCTAATAGGAATTGTTTGCAGTCCCCCCAGAAACACAACGAGATTGAAGCCCAACTGCTTCCAGATGCTGAGGAGAATCAGCACGGGCATGGCCCAAGCGGGACTACTGAGCCAGGGAATTGGCGCAATTCCTAGAACTCCCAAGCCGAGGTTGATGGGCCCATCGGTTTGAAACAGCCAACGCCAACCCAAGCCCACAGCCACTAGTGAGACGATCGACGGCACAAAGAAGGCGACTCGCAGTAGATCCCGCAGGACGATCGCCCGATTCAGCAGCACCGCTAGCCCCAGCGGCAACACTAGACTGGGAACCACAGTTGCCCCAGTGAAGTAAGCAGTGTTGCCCACCACCTGCCAAAACTCAGGACTGAGCAGCAGTCGCCAGTAGTTCCGTAAACCAATCCAGCGCGTCCCGGCTCTGGTGAAACTGCCTGTGGTGAAGCTGAGATAGAGCAAGTTGACGATCGGATACAGCACAAATACTCCCAGCAAAATCAGCGCTGGGGTCAGGAAAAGCCAGGCGGCAATGGTGTCGTTATCTAACCAATTCTTGAAGGGACGAGGCATGGGGTAAGGGCTGAAAAACCGCCAGAATTCTGCTATTCTTCCACAGATGTCTAGTTAACCCCTTGCAGCACAGCGAACTTCTTCAGGTCTAGGCTCTGTTGACTTTTAACGAGATGAAGGGGATGGGGAGTTTGAGGGCGAGGCCTTCAACAGGGGCGTTGCCGCCTGTCCTCCCACTGCAACCCAAAATGTCAACATAACCTAGAGCCAGTTGCCGATCAGAACAAAGGGCGACCAGACCGCAGGGTGGCTGTACTGGAAATTACCGATTAGCTTGATCTGTGCGGCTTGGAGCGCCTCGGCTTTAGTGACGTTGGGCTGTTGCAGTTGGGTATAGAACTCCTGAATTAGCTGAGCGGTGGCTTCGTCATTGATGTACCACAGACTGGCAATCGCGCTTTTGACTCCAGCGCGGACGGCAATTCCGGCAAAGCCCAGAGCGGCGCGATCGTCTCCAGCCGCGGTCTGGCAGGCGCTAAGGGTAAGCAATTCCACTGCTTGGCGAGCAGATCGCCGCGATCGCAGAATCGTGTCGATCTGCTCTAGAGTAATGCGCTGGTCGAAGGCTTGAAGGAAGCTATTGGAGGAATTCACCCCTAGCTTGCCGTGGGTGGCGACGTGAACCACAGGGTAATTTTTCTCTAGCTGAGATTCCAGGTTGTCCAGAGTGAAGGCACGATCAACCAACTCCGTTCCCCCCAGAATTGTTTTGACAGCAGCCACTTCTCCACGCACGTTGGGCAATGCTGCAAAGGGCGGCCGCTCCACCGTCAGTCCCAAAATTAGCGCCTTTGAGTAGGGCGGCTGAGCGGCTGTGCCTGCGGTGAGGCTGAGACTGGGAGTGGTGGCGATCGCGTACTTTTGAATCAAGAACTGCTGACCATCGTGCAGGGCAGCCATGGGCACTTGCCGCAGAACGCCGTCTTGAATGAACACCAGGGTTTTGGCCTGAGCTAGATCCGCTTCCAGGGGTCGAATCAGGTCGTTGTAGAGCTTTTGGGAAAGCCCTAAGTATTCGTCAGTCGATCGCTTTTCGAGTAGCTGCCGGAAGGTATCAACTTTCTGCTGGAGCGATCGACGATCCAGGGCGATGGCATGGTGGGTTAGCTTGCCCGTCGGCGATTGCACAATCATTTCGGTGCGATCGTCCAGCGCTACGGAATACACCACCGTTGCATCGTTCGAGAGACGCTGAGTTTTGGCGTTGGATTGGGCTACCTGCACGCACTCGTTGCCGAAGTAGTTCTGCAGTTCGGCCAGCTTCAGTAACTCCAGAGTGTCTAGTACCTGCTTCAGATTGGCGCTACCCTGTGGCTCCAGCAACAACTGCATGGTTTCCCGATACACAGGTTCCACTGTGTCCCGGAAGTCAAACTGCACATCGGTGTTAGCAGCCAGCAGATCGCCCCGAATACTCTGAAGGGTAGCGATCGCCTGCTGATAAGCTAACAGTGCATTCTGCTCTTGCCCGATCGCCTTCAGCAAGCGTCCGGTTTGCCATTGCCAACGGTAGAGGCTCTCGGCAGCGT
>DATNQR010000088.1:0-10791 GCA_036703905.1 Thermosynechococcaceae cyanobacterium | reverse complement strand
GGTATTTTTCCAGGCTGTTCCCCCAGCCAGCGCTTCCGACCACCAAGACACGACTTTTCTAGCCACAAGATTGACTGCGGCTGACTTGACGGATCTCTATGTGTTTGAGAGTCCAACTAACCCTGCCAACGTGGTCTTGGCAATGGATTTTGATCCACTGATTACTCCAGGGGAACGCCGACCATTTGATCCCGCCGTTCTCTACCAGTTCAAGATTGACAACACAGGTGACGGGGTTGAAGACCTGGTGTTGCAATTTCAGAATCAGGGAAAAGGAAATAAGCAGTCGGTTGTCGTGAGAGGGCCCGTGCGACCAAGGAAAGTCGGAACGCAGTCGAGCCTGACTGGAAGGAGTTTTGCTGGCCCGCTCGATCGAGCCTTCACAGCAGGAGATCTGAAGGTTTTCGTTGGCACTCGTAAAGACCCGTTCTTTTTTGACCTAGAGCAATTCTTCAAAATTATTCCCGATCGCAACTATTTGGTTCAGCCAAATCCAGCACCGCCGTTCACGGTTCTATCTTTCCGTCCGCCAGGTCAGGCGATGGACACGCTTGATCCCTTCAATGTTCACTCGATCGTGGTTGAACTGCCCAGAAGACTACTCGGAAACGGCAAGATTGGCGTTTGGATGACTACCAGCATTAGAACGCCTCGCCTCAGAAATGGCGAATTTGCTCAAATTGAGCGACTGGCAGTCCCAGCGCTGAACGAGTTGTTCATGAACTTTAAAGATCACAACGTTAGTAACCTGCAAACTCCGACAGGCGACGCTGCTAACCAATCCAACTTCATCCGCTCCTTTATTCAGGCGATCGGGCGGCCTCAAGGAATTGCAGACGCAGTGATTTCTGTGGCAATTCCTGACGTAATTCAGGCTGACCTGTCCAAAGCAAATGGAAGCTACTTCGGCACTCAGTTGGCTGGCAACTTTGGCGGTAGACGACCCAAAGACGACGTGATTGATGTGACGGCATCAGTTGTGTTTGGTAGTGCGGTGACTGGAATTACTCAGGGCGCAATTCCAGCCTTGACGAGTGACAATGTGGGCCCCAAAGATGCCAACTTTATTGGCACCTTCCCTTACCTGGGAAACCCCCGCTAACGCCGGAAGCTACTCACCTTTGAAAATAGCTGAGTCGTTGGGTGCTGTCCTGCTTTCTAGAGGACAGACACCGAACGGCTCACGCTAAATAACTCTTGAGATCTACCTATGGTTGGACGATCGCTCATTCTGTGGGCGCTGGTTGGTCTACTTGGTTTACAGTGTCCTCCCTTAGCCCTGGCAAAGGGGATGCAGGAACAGTCTGTTGGCTCACTTCAACAGGAGTCCGTGGTCTTCCCGGATTATGAGCAGCGCAATCTGATCATTCACAACTACGAAACACAGGTGCAGCGATCGCCTGACTCTTGGCTACTGTTGCGCTTGCTGGCGGCGCAATACCTCAGGCGCTTTCGCGAACAGTCCGACGTAGAAGATCTGCTGCGGGCTGAGCACGCGGCCAAACGATCGCAGTCAGTTCAGCCTAGTGGAGAGGTCGATTTGCTGCTGGCTTCCACGCTGCTTTCGCAGCATCGATTTCAGGAGGCGCTGCAAGTCGTGACGGAAACACCGCGATCGACTGCTGACACCGTTGCACTGCGGGCATCGATTCAAATGGAACTGGGAGACTACGAAGCCGCCCACCAGTTGATCCAAAGCCTACCAACTGACCCAGATCATCTGGGGAATAGCGCGATCGCAGCCCGTTATCTGGAGTTGACCGGCCAGCTCGACTCAGCCCGAAAGATGCTGGCTGCTACCGTGCAGCAAATGGACTCGTTCTACACCAATTCAGCAGAAACTCGTGCCTGGTTCCATGTCCGGTCAGGAGATCTAGCGTTTGCGGCGGGTGACCTGGCTGAATCTGAGCAGCGCTATCACGAAGCGATCGCCCTGTTTCCCCAAAACATCCCAGCGCGGACGGGACTGGCACGACTGTATGCAGTTCAGCATCGCTGGCAGGCGGCCCTGGAAGTCGCAAATCAGGGCATCGATCGCGTTCCCCTCGTGGAGACCTTAGGCTACAAGGCAGACGCTCAAAGGGCTTTGGGAGATCCGCAGGGAGCAGAGGACACCGAGGCCTTGCTCGAAGTGGTCGCCCGTCTGAGCAAAGTTCAAGGCATCTACGATCGGGCCTTGGCGGTCTACTACACCGAACATGGCGTTCACTTGCCAGAAGCGCTGGAAATTGCCCAGCGTGAGGTGGCAGTCCGGGACGATATCTATGCTGAGGACACTCTGGCGTGGGCGGCGGCCGCAAACGGTGACTGGCAAACTGCCCAACGGGCGGCGCAACAAGCGACTCGTTACGGGACTGAAGATGCGCTATTGCATTTTCATCACGGCATGATCGCGCTGCACAGCGGCGATCGCGCGGCGGCTCAAGAACGCTTGAGTTTGGCGCTACGGCTCAATCCAACGTTCCATCCTAAATATGCGGCTGAAGCTCGTCAAACTTTAGCTGAGCTAACCCGTTCTGTCGCGCTCAGTCAAGCTGGGTCGTCACTTCTGATCCGATTGGGAGATCTGTCATGAAAACTCTGCTGCATCACCTGACTTGGATTGCTGCCGTTGCCGTGGTTTTCCTCGCTTGGGAACCCACTGCCGCTGCTCATCCCCTCGGCAACTTCACGATTAATCACTATGCCGGACTGCAAATCGCGCGAGATGACGTGAAGGTTGATTATGTCCTAGACATGGCGGAAATTCCGGCGTTTCAGGAGATTACTCAACTTGACACGAATCGCGATCGCCAAGCTGATTCCAGCGAAACGGCTGATTATCCGGCGGCTAAATGTCAGGAAATTAACTCTTATCTGACCCTGCGCTTGAATCAGCAACCCCAACCATTGGCGCTGCTTGATTCAACTGTAGATTTTCCACCCGGTGTGGGTGGGCTGGCAGCCCTGCGGTTAACCTGTGGATTTCAATCGACGATCGCGCTGGCTGGCTCAAATCAAGCTGGCTTAAACCAAGCTGGCTTAAATCAAGCTGGCTTAAATCAACAAGTGGAGTTTGAGGATCAGTCGTACTCGCAGCGCTTGGGCTGGCGCGAAATCACCGTGACGACGGACGTTCCGCTTCAGGGCGAGGTGACAGCCAAGAGCATTACCCAACGCCTGACGGACTATCCCACAGAGTTACTCAACAGCCCGTTGAATCAGCGCCAGATCGCCTTTGTGGTCAATCCATCCCAGACGATCGCACAACCAACTACGCCACTGCCGCCAAAACCGTCGAATGCCCTCGCTCAGGCTTTGGGTGGCAGAAGTAATGATGCCTTCACGAGCCTGATCACCCTGGAAGAACTCAACCTTCCGACTATCTTGTTTGCGCTGGCGATCGCTTTTGGCTGGGGCGGGCTACACGCGCTGACTCCGGGGCATGGCAAAACGGTGGTGGGAGCGTATCTGGTGGGGGCGCGAAGTCAGATTCACCACGCCCTGCTGCTGGGGCTGACTGTGACGCTAACTCACACGGCGGGTATTTTTGCCCTGGGACTGGTGATGTTGGGAACCTCCCGCTTCATTTTGACCGAGCAACTGTTTCCCTGGCTGAGCGCGATTTCCGGCATATTAGTCACCGCGATCGGGTTGAATCTGTTGGTTACTCGCTTACGGCAGGTGCCACTTTTCCAACGCTGGTCAAGCGGCAAAGTTGCTCACGCCGATCAGTCGCACAGCCATTTGCACGACCACAGCCACTTGCACGGCGCTTCTCATAGCCACTCGCATGATCAATCGCATGACCACTCGCACGGTCACGGTCATTCCCACTCTCACCTGCCGCCTGGTGCAGATGATGCTCCAATCACCTGGTCAAGCATTCTGGCACTGGGAGTTTCGGGGGGCATCTTGCCCTGTCCCTCAGCGCTGGTGGTGCTGCTGAGTGCAGTTGCGATCGGGCGGATTGGTTTTGGGTTGGCGCTAGTGCTGGCGTTTAGTTTGGGGCTGGCAGGTGTGCTGACTGGAATTGGCGTGCTGTTGGTCTACGCCAAGCATTGGTTTGAGCGACTCCCTCTGCAAGCGCCGCAGAGCCGCTTGTTTCCAGCCGTTAGTGCCTTGTTGATGACTCTGGTTGGTATCGGTATTACCGCTCAGGCACTCCTCGTGCCCGCGCTGTAGTTCGCAGGCTTACCCCTGCTGTTTCCAAGTTGTGTGTTCAGTTCTCTAGTCAACCTAACATTAGGAATCAAGTATGTTATCTATCACCAAAGCCCCCTTGCGTCTGTCTTTGTTTGCGATCGGACTGTCACTGACCGGAATCTTGCCGTCCCAAGCAGCTACCGTTTTCTACGACAATACAACGGTCGGAGCGCCCACCTTTAACCGTCCTGCTGTACCAGGGTTTGAGGGGGTGAACGATCCGATCGCCTCCCTTTCCTCGGAAGGGACAGCCGTCTCCTACTTCAGTCAGCTGTTCTCGGTAGATACGACTGGTTTCTACGACATCACTGGAACTCAAAGCTTTGATGCGATTCAGTTAGTTTATCAAAACCTTTTCAACCCGGCTGCTCCTCTCACTAACGTGGTTGCTGGAGTCGATCCTTTTCCAGATACAGGTAACGCGGGTTTCCTTGATTTGGCTCTGAACAGCGGCACTCAATACATTCTTGTCACCACAGGGTTTTCCAACTTAAACAGCGGAAGTTTCACGAACACGATCGAAGGGCCGGGAGCGATTACTTTCAATGCTGCCGTTCCAGATCCTTCTAATACTGCTGCTGTTCCAGAACCCTCTGAAATAGCGGGGGTCGCGCTCACAATCTTGGGTGGAGGCTTTCTGCTCAAGCGCAAAATGAGAATGAAACTGAAACAGCTTAATTGATTTCAGTTTTCAGGTTGTTCCTGAACACGTTCACCTGATTGCATTCATCTGATCACGTTCATCTGATCACATTCGTCTGTGTCCTATCAGGAACAGCCTGGCTATTCCCACTAACCTCCTTAAAATCAGATGAAAAGAACTCGATTCAAAGCAGCTTTTGTGTCCACCACGATCAGCATGCTGACAGCTTCCCAGGCGATCGCCCAAGAACCCTTTTGCTACAGAACAACCGCCACAGGTCAAACTATTGACCTGACATCCGTTTGCTCAGAGGGTCGCACAGACCTGTCTCCGATCGCGGTTTCAAACCTCAGCATCGATGTTCCAGATGAAGAGTTTTTGTCCTCTAGAGTCAAAGCGACAATTACTAACCGCAG
Source organism: Thermosynechococcaceae cyanobacterium (assembly GCA_036703905.1). Classification (GTDB taxonomy): domain Bacteria; phylum Cyanobacteriota; class Cyanobacteriia; order Leptolyngbyales; family Leptolyngbyaceae; genus DATNQR01. The sequence goes on along the minus strand of DATNQR010000088.1, from coordinate 5,547 downwards.
CAGAGAACCAGTTCAGGTCAAAACGGTGATGCTGCAAATCAGTCGAGCCAACACTGCGATCATGAAAATTCCTCTGGCAGTCGATCGAGTACTCAATCCCGGACAATCCATTGCTGCTAGTGACATCTTTAACAAAGCAGATTTGCAAGGACAAGATCCCAAAGAACTGAGCGTCAGCTTTCAGGGATTGCAGTAGCCGATCGTGGGACGGTTTCACTGCTCAGGTGAGTGTAAATTCTGACCTCATTGAAGGCAGCACTCATCAAAGCAAGGGTATTTGAACAGGACATTTAAAGAGGCAAATTGAAAACTCATGAAACGATTTAGCTTGATTTTTCTGATCACTGCTTTGGTGATCGTAGGCTGCTTTGAAACCAGTGTCTCGCACGCTGAAAAGCTTTTCTGGATTAATTTGGGGATGTGAACTAGAGAATTTCATAACCAGTTTCCTACCAAGACATACGCAGACCAGTAATAAGGGAAAGCTACATTTTACTGGTCTGAAGAGGAAAGATACCGTAGCCCTCAGCGTCGATCGAACAAGTCTAGCGGCAAGTGCCCAAACATCTCATTCACCTCGCCCTCATAGCTAGATTGGCAAGATACCAAAACTCCTCGATGTGTTCCGGCGTAGGGTGCGGCGTAGCACAGCCCCGTCTTCAGATTGCACTTGATGTAGACTGCACCAGTCACCGCATTTTCCGGGGAACTGGCTGGATAGCCCAAACCTTTCAGGTAGGCGTGCAGTGCTGCAACCGCCTCAGCCTGACCGTCCGCGCAAATGCCGAAAATCTGGTAGTCCGAGTGCTGCACTACCTGGAGCAAAGCTGCCCGCACTGACTCAGCAGGAATTTCAGTGGGTTGATCAACTCGATCGAACTGCTTGAGCAGCGTTTGAGCAGTGGCTAGAGTCACAGGAGATGCAGACATCGATCGTTCAAAAGCAAACTTTCCTCAGCCTAATCCATTCTGGCGGGTGCATTTCTGCCATCAGCAACAATTCGTCTCAGAAGTGGGAGAATTGGGAGGGCTGTGACTCACAGTTGATCGGATCACGATGGACAACGGGCAAAGGAGATTTGGAGAGATGCTGAAGCGGATTTTGGTGCTGCTGTTGGTCGTGGTCAGCCTGAGCTTGCAGGCGTGCAATGTTGCTCCCACAAGCGGCTTCAACAAATATATAGACACCACCGACGGCTACCGATTCCTCTATCCCCTCGGCTGGCTACCCGTGAAAGTCTCCAGCGGCCCCGATGTGGTCTTCCACGACCTCATCCACCAATCCGAAAACGTCAGCATTGTGATCAATCCAGTTTCGGGCAAAAAAACGCTTCAAGAACTGGGTAGCCCCAGCGAAGTTGGCTACAAGCTCGGCAAAAACGCGATCGCGCCTCCAGATTCCGGCCGAGAAGCCGATTTGATCAATGCTGAACAAATCGAAGCCGCAGACAAGACTTATTACCTGCTGGAGTATGCGGTGAAGGTGAACGGGCAAACTCGTCACAACGTCGCCACAGTCGGCGTGGGCCGCGGCAATCTCTACACCTTGAATGCGTCCACCACAGACGATCGCTGGGAAAAAATGAAACCTGTACTGGAGCAAACCGTCCGTTCCCTCCGTCTGGACTAATGCGGCGGCCTCAACCCTCCGATCGAACCCCACAATAACCCCACAATACTTGAATACTTGAGTGCAAATGGGTCTTCAGTTTGTCCTGGCTTCTGCTTCTCCCGCCCGGCGACGATTGCTGCAATCCGCAGGCATTGAGCCGATCGTTCGTGTCAGCGATTTCAATGAATCTCAGGTACGGGAATCGGAACCAGAAGCCCTAGTGCGGACACTGGCGCTCTGTAAAGCGCAAGCAGTGGTCGCTAACCTGAGCGTCTCTGCAAACACTCCCACCCTTGTGCTGGGCTGTGATTCGGTGCTGCATCTTCACGGCGAAATCCACGGCAAGCCCGCCAGCGCCCAGGAAGCGATCGCCCGTTGGCAGCAGATGCGCGGTCAGGTGGGGCAACTCTACACCGGGCACGCCCTCATCACCCTGCCCCAGCCTAGTCTGACTCTAGTGCGCTGCCAGGTGACGCAAGTGCATTTTGCCTCGATAACCGATCGTCAGATTGCCGCCTACGTCGCTACGGGAGAGCCGCTCTCCTGCGCCGGATGCTTTGCCCTGGAAGGCAAGGGCAGTTTGTTTATTGAAAAGCTGGAAGGCTGCCACACTAACGTTATCGGGCTGAGTTTGCCCCTGCTGCGCCAGATGCTTACAGAATTAGGCTACGATGCGATCGACTTCTGGCGCTCCTGATTCGTGGGGTTAACCATCACCTTTGCAGAAGCCACATCTGTAGACAGACAGCTACATAAGACAGACAGCTTAGAACCTTGGGTTCACCTCTGTATCCCGTCGTAACTTAGGAGGCTATGGCCTTAACTTCAAAAATCTCTGAAGAGAATTTCCTAGAAGCCTGCGTTTGTCTTTAGACTGGAATCACCCTGAATCGATAAGCACCACTGCTGAATAGCGATGAGTCCTGAGCCTATTGATCTGTCCAATTTCCGTGCTGAGATAATAGCCCAGACTCATCTCGGTCAAATTTGTGGCTCCACCCAGCGCTTTCGCGATCGCTACGAGATTCTGCGGGTGCTGGGTCGGGGTGGCTTTGGCATTACCTTCCTAGCCAAAGACATGAACCTGCCAGGTCAACCTTTTTGTGTAATCAAACAGCTCTGCCCCAAGATCAACGACGAAACCTCTCTCAGACGTGCGGTGAAGCGGTTTGAGAAGGAAGCTGAAACCCTAGCCAAGTTAGGTAGCCACGCTCAGATTCCGCAACTGCTGGACTACTTTGAGGTGAACGGTGAATTTTACCTGGTTCAGGAGTTCATTCGGGGCAGCGTTCTCACGAAAGAGGTGAAGCGATCGGGCCCCTTCTCGGAATTTGCCGTCAAACAGTTTCTGCGAGAGATCCTGCCTCTGCTTCAGTTTGTTCACAAGAATCGGGTGATCCACCGGGACATTAAACCCCCCAACCTGATTCGCTGCAAAGACGATAACCGTCTGGTGTTGATCGACTTTGGGGCAGTCAAAGAAATCATCCAGCCTGACCAATCGGGCTTTCGCCGCACCACCACCCAATTTGTCGGCACGGTGGGGTTTGCGCCGCCGGAGCAGTTGGCCTCCCGTCCCGTCTACTCCAGCGATATCTATGCGGTGGGTGTAACCTGCCTCTACCTGCTGTCCGGCAAGTCTCCCCTGGAATTTGATTATGAGTTTGTCTCTGGCGAGGTGCGCTGGCGGGACTCCATCACCGTCAGCGACCACTTCGGCACAGTGCTGAGTAAGATGCTCAAGATCTCCCCCCAAGAGCGCTATCGATCGGCGAAGGAAGTGATGGGAGCACTGGAACTAGAGCCTTACCTGGACAATTTGGTGCACTGCATGAACGTGAAGCCGAAGCCGTTCGCGGTCGGCGTGGGGGACGAGAGCGATGAAACTGACGGCTACACGCCCCCGATCGTGCGCCGCGCCGCCGCCATCCGAGACTGGCGGGCAAAATTGCAGGCCAAACAGGTTCGCGCCAACCGCCTCCAGCCCAGGATCAGCACAGATTGAGTCCTGTAGCGGGTCTAAGGTGAGGTTGGAATTTCGGTGTGGCTGATGTAACCCCAGCGATCGCCGACCTGCACTCTCGCCAGCCCTTCCTTAAATCGACCTGCATTGTCAAATTTGGTCGGAATCACTAGCTTGCCTGCCGAATTGATGTAGCCCCATTTGCGGCCCACCTGCACGGCGGCAAGTCCTTCGGAAAAGTCGGTGGCTAGGTCGAATTTGCGATCGCCCACTGTGCGGCCCTGCTTGTCAATGTATTGCCATTTGCCCTGGCTCTGCACTGCTGCCAGCCCCTGGGAGAAATCTGAGGCAAAGCTGAATTGGGGTGCAATGACGATCGTACCCTGACGATCAACATAGCCCCAGCGATCGCCTTGGCGCACTCTGGCTAGCCCACCAGAAAACTGAAACGCTCCATCAAACTGTGGCCCAATGGACATCTTTTGGGTTCTGTCCACGTAGCCCCACTGGTTGCCCAACCGTACTGGGGCCAGTCCTTCCGAGAAGTTCCAAGCATCGGTGAATTGAGGCGCGATCGCCAGTCGACCGTTGCGATCTACGTAGCCATATTTGTCGTTCAGCTTCACTGCTGCTAATCCTTCCGAAAATGCCGCCGCCAGCGCAAACTGAGGCGCGATCGTCATTTGTCCCGCTTTGTTGATATAGCCATACTTCTGCCCTACCCGCACTGCTGCCAATCCCCCCGAAAATTTGGAGATGGCATCGTATTGAATGTTCTCCAGCAATTGTCCCTTTAGGTCAATGCACTGAAATTGATTGTTCAATCGAACGATCGCCACACCTTCAGAAAATGCAGACATTCCGGCAACCTCAAGCGTTGGCTTGACGACCACCTTGCCGGAGGAATTAATGAAGCCGTAGGTATCCTCAAACCTTACTAGGGCCAAACCTTCGGAGAAGTCCGAGGCGCTGTCAAATTGCGGGGCAATTCCCTTCGAGACAGCAGGGCTGGAGGGGGCGCGATCGTACATCATCGGAGCGCTGGTCGCCGATGGAGGAGCAGTGCGGTTCTGGTCGCTCGTTTGCGCCGATGAGCTACACCCCATCAACAACCCCAACCCCAGCCCCAACAGCCAACCCTTCCTCATGCCTACCTCCGGCAAACTCCAGTGACCCAACGGAGTGTTAGGCTGCCACCCATCTTCCCGATATTCTGCCACCTATCTTCCCGATATTCTGCCACCCATCTTCCCGATATTCTGTCACATCTCCTCACCTGCTGAAGTCCAACCAGGAAGCGGAGGCGTTAGTGCTGGGACTTCAGCAGGTGAGGGTGCGTTTGGTCGGACAGCTTCAAGGGAATCGTAATGACAAAGGTGGCTCCCTCTCCGGGGCTAGAGACGCATTTCAGCGCGCCGTTATGTTTCTCGGTGACAATTTGATAGCTGATGGAAAGCCCCATGCCTGTGCCCTTGCCCACAGGTTTGGTAGTGAAGAAGGGATCAAACAGGCGCGATCGAACCTTTTCGGGAATGCCGTTGCCGTTGTCTGCAATGCTGACCTGAAGCTGGTTGCTGCTGGTGATGCGGGTTTGAATGGTCAGAGTGGGGCTGGCGGGGTGAGCATCTTCGATCGCGTCGATCGCGTTGCTCAACAAATTCATAAACACCTGGTTCAGTTGACCGGCGTAGCACTCCACGGGCGGCAGTTTGCCGTAGTGTTTGACCACTAAAATTTCAGGGCGATCGGACTTAGCTTTGATCCGGTTTTGTAGAATCATCAACGTGCTGTCAATGCCTTCGTGAATGTTGACTTCCTTTTTCTCTGCTTCGTCCATGCGAGAGAAGGTTCGCAGCGATGCAACGATCCTTTGAATCCGATCTGCGCCTACCTTCATTGAGTTCAGCAGCTTAGGCAGATCTTCGGTCAGAAACTCCAGATCGATCGCCTCGGTTTCGGCAGCAATCTCGGC
>DATNQR010000087.1:0-2236 GCA_036703905.1 Thermosynechococcaceae cyanobacterium | reverse complement strand
GGGGCGAAATTTTGGGCAGCATCGCCTCCATAGCCGCCAATTGGGGAGAAACCTGCTTCAGGAACCCCAGCGATCGCACCAGCTTTTGCAAACCCGACTTTTGATACAGTCCCAGGGGTCGCAGCAGCAGGCGCAAACGATCGGGATAAGGAAACACCGAGAAAATCAACTGGCGCAGGAGTATTTCCGGTAGGGGGCGATCGTGGTTGCGCTCAATTTGCGGTCGGGTAGCGGCGATCAGTTTGTCGTATTGCACTCCCGATGGGCAAGCGGTGACGCAGGCCAGACAGCCTAGGCAGGAGTCAAAGTGCTGGACGGTAGCTGAAGAGAGGGGAATCTGACCCTCGTTCACGCCGTCCATTAAGTAGATACGACCTCTGGGAGAATCGGTTTCTTTGCCGATGACACGGTAGCTGGGGCAGGTGGAGAGGCAAAAGCCGCAATGAACACAGCCGTCAATCAGCTTAGGGTCGGGGGGCAAGTGGAAGTCAAAGGTGGGAAGTGGAGGGGTGAGAGGTGGGAAGGCGGGAGGTGGGAAGCTGGGTGAGTCGATCGAGTTAGCAGTCATGGTGGAGCTACGGTTTAATGGCTGATCAGTTCTGATTCTGAGGCTTCAAATTCGCCTGCTAAATGCCTCCAACAAAGCGGTGGGGACTGAGGAGGAACTGGGGATCAAACTGGCGCTTCAATCCCCGCATAACTTCCAGAGCATTACCGGAGTAGCCCCAAACTTCAACTTGCTGCTTGAAGGAGGCGGGAGCCTGAAGGATGGACAGGAAGCCGGAGTGAGTTTGCAGAAGCGATCGCACCTGCTCCAGCATCTCAGGCGCGGTACTGGAGCAAGTCAGCCTGCCTAATCCGCTGGCGATGTGTACCTGTCCTGCCCAATCGCTGCTCACAATTGCCTCAATTTGCTGAAACACCGCGATCGCGGCTGTGGGTCTTACTCCTATTTTGCAGGTGATCCCATCGGGTTGGGGGGCAAGGGTCATTCGTTCTCGCAATTGCTGCCATAGAGTCGTGTCGTCAGTTGACTGGAAAGTTGTCGCCGTGAGTCCGAGTGCTTGACCCAGAGCGATCGTGCGGCTAATTTGCTCTTGGACGCTGGGCACAATGCTCTGAAACCGAACCGCCAGGCAGATTTCTTTGCCGATCGCCAAATCCACCGCCACTGCTTTAGAGATCAGATCAGCGCTTGCTGGAGTCAGGGCAGAATTTAGCAAGGTTTGAGTTGCCTGAGTCAGGGCGATCGTGTCCCCACTCAGCACTACCGTTTCAGACGCTTCTGGCAGAGGATACACCCGGAACGTCATCTGGGTGAGAATGCCCAGCGTGCCGTAGGAACCCGTGAACAGCTTCATCAAATCATAGCCGGCCACGTTCTTGACCACGCGCCCTCCAGCTTTGGCGATCGCGCCATCTGCTCGGACAAAGGTGATGCCCAACAGCATATCTCGCACACTGTTGTAGCGCTGGCGAAGGGAGCCTGTATCGCCTGTGGCCACAATGCCACCGATCGTCGCCCGCTCTGGAAAAGCTGGATCGATCGCCAAAAATTGCCCCGCCTTTGCCAGGGTTGCCTGCACTTCAGCAAACCCGATCCCCGCTTCCACGGTGACGGTCAAATCTCCCACAGCATGGTCGATCAGCCGGTTCAGGCGATCGGTGCTGACGATCCAATCAGGAGCCTTGACCAACCCACCCCAGTTCAGCTTACTGCCGTGACCGCAGGGCAGCACGGTCTGGTGCTGCTGGTGGGCCTCGGCGATCGTGGCGGCTAGCTCGGCCGAAGTGCGGGGCAGGACAAGGCCGCTCACAGAATGGCCCGGAATAATGGCCGCCTCGATCCTCGCTTGCAGAGCGGGATCGATCGCTGCCCAAGGTTGAATTTCAGCGCTGCCCACTAGGGTTTCCAGCGATCGTACAGGCTCAATAGAGTCAGGTTCCATTTCGGGCGATCGACTGGGCAAAACATCAGCCCCAGTCAGATCCTCATCATAGGACAGGCGATCCCCTGAGCCGAACACTTTGTCTGCCACACTTCACCTGCCACGCTTTGTCCACCATACTTTGTCCGACACTTTAGAGGACGTTTGAGAAGTAGCAGATTAGGGCAACCTTCGCAGGAGGGTACAGAGAGACGCGGAGTAGATGAACGCTTCGGAGGTTTCCGGCAAATGTTCGTAATCTTTGCTCAAGCGTCGATACCGCCCCAGCCAACATAAGTTCCCTCGAC
>DATNQR010000086.1:0-13014 GCA_036703905.1 Thermosynechococcaceae cyanobacterium | reverse complement strand
CATTCGCTTCAGGTAGCGATTGACGAAAGAAGCCTGGTTCTTGAATGAGCCAGGCTTTCCCTGTGTATTAGAAGCAAGTAACAGGTAAGAAAGTACTTACAGCACCACTCTATTCATGCTTTGAAGAAGCAGGCTAATTGTGTTGTTGGCTAAAAGCTCTTCGTGAAGAAATTGAGAAGCAGCTAGGTGAGGATACCGTGAAGTATACTTTGACCGAGTACTATAGCTTCAGGCGAGGTCAGGGCAGCAGAATTTACCGTTTCAGCACGATCCCATTGCAGCAGTTGAGTTTTGACAGGCAAGGATAGAATGAATGCACCCGCAATGTTGCATCGAATATCAAGCAAATGCGCCGCAGCTCCCTGTAATCTTGCAGCAGTTCTAGGGCTTCAACCGCATGGAAGATGAGAGCCTCCCCCTTCATCAAGACCTCATCAAATACTCCAACGCCAATGATGTTCTTGCTCAGTTGAACAGTGGGCAACTGCTGATGGTCAATAGTCGTCGCAGAAACGGCTTGATCATCTACAAGCGTTTCCACGCAGAGTTCGCGGGCCCTGGCGCAGCGATCGGCGGCTTCTTTGATGTAGATTGTCAGCGGGCGATTCCAGTAGGAGATCTTTCCCTGAGCAACCCGAAAGATCAGGAGGAGCGGCAAAAGGCTTACCTGATCCGACGGCAGTGGATTCGGCTCACACAGCAGTTTACAGACAACCCTGCTCCCTTACAAAGGGCACAGATGATCCTGAACCAGTTTGAAAACTACTTCAGCCAGGACGTTGTGGCTGACCTGCCAGACGAAGCCTTTGCCCTGCTCGTGGGGGTGCTGCCGCAAACAATTCGGATGACGAGGCGCGGCTCAAACAACTTCAGTTCCAAACTCAAGTTCTAACGATTGCTCCTCTAGATTTAGCTGCCCGAACGTGATTGGATCTCAAGCGGGGTAGATCCGCAGACGGCGGTTAGGTTCGTCACCAAAGCTGCGGGACTTAAGGTGGTAGTGTTCTACAAGCTCATGCTGCATCTTGCGGACAACAGACGATCGCGGCAGCAGTTCCACAGGCTGTCCTTTGGGCAAAACAATTTGCTCCACGGCCAACCGCGCCTCCTCCAGCGCTTCAATTTCATCATCGTTGCCGCCACGGGTAAACAAGCTGAAGTCGGCTGCATCAGGCGTTGCAGGATCGTCCATGTCCAACATCCGCCGCAACCCACTAGCAATTTGAGAAATCGTGCTGGCTTTGATTGTGTGGATTGGCACTTGGCGAGCTTTGGCAATGTGCCGTAGCTTGGAGTGGTTCTTGACATGAGAACGTAACGCCAGCACTGCATCTGCATTATCAATGTCCTTTGTCAGCGTCACCGGGAGGTTAAGCGTGCGAATCACTTGCTCTAGCTGATGGCGGCTGACGGCATAGGGATAAATACAAAGCAGGTCTTCGCCGTTCGGGCCAATACGCGCCTCAGTTCCACCAGCGGCCGATCCCTCCCCAAATTCCCCCAAGATTAAAGAATCTTCAGGGCTAAAGGTGTCTTGCAGAGATTCGTCAAGAAGTTGCTGAAACTGTTGCTCTTCAGGAGTAATATCCAGCAGAGCTTGGGTGGGCAAAGGACGCATCTGACCCGATGATCGCCAACCCCGACGATCGGGGGCTGAACGTCCCCGGTCGAAGGTCGATCGGCTATAGCCCCCTTCACGGCCGCCGAACTGACTGACCGAACTCCGCCGCCCTGTCTCCACCTCAGCCCTTGGAGCTTCGTGGGTGACTACCACAGCACCAGCTTCATCAACGGTACGAACTTCGGGATTGGGCAGACGGCCACGCAGCAAACTGTCGATCGTCTCGGCAACGTGTGCGTGCACCATCCAGCGCTGGCGCTCCAGCATTTCCACGGCAATATCAAAGGTGGGGGGAGCTTTGCGCTCCAGCACACTTTTCTGGCTGCCCCGCCGTCTCGCCTCATCATCTCCCAATGTCACGGACTGAATACCGCCGACTAGATCGGACAGGGTGGGGTTTTTGACTAGATTTTCCAGACGGTTGCCGTGGGCTGTACCAATCAATTGCACACCCCGCTCGGCAATGGTGCGAGCTGCGAGGGCTTCTAATTCTGTGCCAATTTCGTCGATTACGATCACTTCGGGCATATGGTTCTCCACCGCCTCGATCATGACCTGGTGCTGCAACTCTGGGCGAGCCACCTGCATCCGGCGGGCCCGCCCGATCGCCGGGTGGGGCACATCGCCATCTCCAGCAATCTCGTTGGAAGTGTCAATGATAACCACACGCTTTTCCAGTTCATCTGCCAGCACCCGGGCAATTTCCCGCAGGGCTGTGGTTTTGCCCACACCAGGCCGACCAAGCATCAAGATCGATCGCCCACTCTCGACCAAATCCCGAATCATGCCGATCGTGCCAAAGATCGCTCGCCCCACGCGGCAAGTTAGCCCGATCACTTCGCCTCGACGGTTGCGGATGGCGCTGATCCGGTGCAGGGTTTTCTCAATTCCTGCCCGGTTGTCGCCGCCGAAGTCTCCCACTTTGGTGATGCACTCCGCTAAGTCAGCTTGAGAGATGGGAATTTCAGACAGGTACTCAGCCCTGCCCGGAAACCGTGCTTCGGGACGACGACCCAAATCCATTACCACTTCCACGAGGGTGTCCCGCTGCGGGTGCTGCTCAATTAGCTGGCGCAGAAAATCGGGCAGAATCCCGATCAACTGATTCAAGTCGTCTGTGATTTGCTCTGTAGTCTGCATAGCTGCACGAAGGGTGGAGTCAACCGAGGGAGTGGGAAGCCCGTCTTGAGGAGACGGTTCAAGCTGCCAGTCTGGGTTCATCGGATTGGGTGACATTTGCTCAACAGGGATTGCAACAGCGTAACCGAGCTAGGAAGACTGGGCAGGGAAAAGATAGGAGTTCACTGATACTGGGGGGACAGGCAAAGGGTGAGTGTGATTCAACTTAAGAGACTTGATCGGAGAAACCAAAGAGCCAGCCAGCTCAACAGCTCGTTGCAGCAGTGGAGGAAATTTTTCTAGGTAGGGCTGCTGGGCGGTTGCCATTGCCTCTAACTGATTTAGCACAGGCAGCAGCAGCGATCGCGCATAGCTCCCATAAGCCACGCCAGAAACGTGGGCCTTCTGGTCTGGCCCCTGTCGAGCCAGCAGATCGAGCGATCGCAGCTTAGGGACAGTGTAGTGGTTTGTTCCACCAGCCAACTGGACAAATCCAGGGAGCCTGGCCGCCAAAACCTTTTGACCCAGCTTCACGGTTGCTCTGGTTGCCCCGGCTCCAATGTCCCCACTCATGGGGCGGCCATCAGTTTGCCAGATCAGCGCACAGGACAAAGGCGAGATGACTTCGTGCAGTGCCCACAGGTAGTCAATCAAATCCTCGCCATCGGGACAGCTAATGGACACTAGCTTCAGGCGATCTGTCCAAGGCGCGATCGCCTCCCACAAGCGCTGAAACTCTGCAACTCGACCCACTTGTGTGTGAATCTCGATCGCTTCTACCCCGGATTGCAGGACTAGAGGCGCAACGGCAGCAACACCAGCCCCGTAGGAGCGAGTAACAATCTGCTGAATTGGACAGAGCGGCAGGCAGCGACCGCAACCGTAGCAGTGATCGCTGAGCACACCTGAAACTTCAGCTAGCTCATGATGGGTGGCATAGGGCTGGGAAGACGGAAAAACGATCGCCTGAGCGGGACAAATGCTTTCGCAGGGACGGGGACAGTCAGGAGGGCACGCAATGGGATCAAGTTCGGCTTTGCGGAAGTGTGGGTCTTCGCCATCATTGAAGCTGACCATCAACCAGGGACGCGGCCGGACTGTTTGAGCAACGGAATCAGCAACATCCAGTCCCGCTTTTGCAGCAGAAACAACGGCCGGATCGGCAGCCACATCAATGCAGTCTGCTCCAGCGAGGGCGTAAGTTAATGCTAGATTCCGAACAGCAGGGAGGTGTTGATAACTGGCTCCACAAATGAGTTTGAACCAGTGCCCTTCCTTCAGCGATCGTAGAGGGTAGTACAAATCATTCACCCTTCCATGCTAATGCGCTGCATCAGAAATTACGAGAAATTTGACAAATTCCTCCGCACTTTGTGTTCTAGAAGACAAGGTGCCTTAGGAGACAAGGTGCTTTAGGAGACAAGCTTGCCCCACAAACCAGGCAGACACGATCGCACATCCAGCCTGTCTACCTGGTTCCTCGCATCCCCGCTCTGAAAACGGCTCAGAGGTAGTTCATACCGCCATAGACTCAAGCAGACAGCACAGCAGCGCGGAGCGGAGTCCATCGGAAGGCACGATCGCCGCCCAGTTCCACCACAATTTTCAGGCGAGGTTCGATCGTGGGCAGTTCTGCCAGGTATTCAATCTCTTGGGTGGTAAGGACGTGCCCTTCAATGATCCACAGCAGCAGTCCCTTTGACTTGGCAGGCAGTTGCTCTAGCTGGTAGGTGGCGATCGGCGGAACGAAGTAGGTGTAGCCTACGGCCGCACCTGAACCACTGCTTTTTTTGCCTAGGTGGGGTGGCCGAACGCCGTGTACTCCGGTGAGGTAGGTGGCGATGTCGCCCAGTCCACGGGCAGTGATGCTGAGGGAGTTATAGCCAGACGATCGAATGCGGCGGCGATACCGGCCCTCAAAACCGCCTTCCAGCGGCACATAGACCGCCAATGCGCCCTCCCGTTCCAGATCCTGAATTAGCTGCTTGCCAGTGGTGATCAGTGCCATCGGTGTCTTGTCTCTCTGGTATCTTGTCTGTTCTGTAGCTTGTCTTGCCGACCAACCTGGCAACGATCGCTCAGGCTGAGAAATCCCTCGCTTCCTTTATAGTTTTAGCTGCTTCCGGGCTACGAGAAAACCCTAGGCAGCAGGGAAACCAGAGTTTTTTCTACGGCACCATCGCAACTTTAATCACTTTGCGCTGTTTCATGTCCTGGAACACCTGCTCTAGGTGCTTCAGAGGTTGCTGATCGCTGATCAGCAACGTCAGCGGCTGCGATCGACTGGACAGCATCGCTAGTGCCTCTCGGACATACTTTGGGGTGTTATGGAACACGCCCTTGAGGGTGAGTTCGCTGTAGTGGAGTTGCTCAGTGTTGACGGTGATGGTGGTATCGCGGGGGCAGCCGCCGAACAGGTTCACGGTGGCTCCTGGTCGGGCACAGGCGATCGCCATTTCCCAGACGCTTGGAACTCCTGTAGCCTCAATGACGACATCCGCGCCCCAGCCATCGGTGAGGTCTTTGATCAGCCCTGGCACATCAACTACCTGGTGGTAATTGAAGGTTTGACCAGCACCCAGCTTTGTGCCGATCTGCAAGCGTTGATCGTTGCCACCCAGCAGAATTACCTCCTTGGCCACTCCAATTGACAACGCCGCGACAAACATCAGCCCGATCGCCCCATCTCCTAGCACCACCACGCGATCGACCGGCTTGACGTTCGATCGCGCTGCGCCATGGAGGACACAGGCTAGAGGTTCAGTCATGGCAGCAACCTCCACGGGCAAATCATCGGGAATTGGCAGCAGGTTGTGCTGGACGATCGGGGCAGGAATTCGCAGAAACTCAGCGAACGTGCCGTTGTTGAAAGTCAAATCGGGACATAGGGAAAACTCTTGACGCTGGCAGAAAAAGCAGGTCATGCAGGGGGCAGAATTGTTGGCAACGACGCGATCGCCAACCTGCCAACCCGCTACCCCTGCCCCCAGGGCCACAATTTCCCCAGCCGCCTCGTGCCCAAACAGCGTCGGTGGTTTCAGCATCCGGGCGTGTCCGCCACGCCGCCACACTTTCAAATCAGTTCCGCAGGTGGTCGCCGCTTTGACTTGGATCACGACTTCCCCGGCTTGGGGCGTGGGATCGGGCACTTGTTCCAGTCGCAGATCTTCCTGCCCATACAATAGCGCTGCTAACACCGATCGCTCCTTCCTGATTGCTTCCTCATCTTACTGGGTGAGAAGTCACGATTTGTCATGGGCGGGACGATCGCACCTCAAGCTTGCGCTAGGAGTCACAGCCGTAGCCTCTTAGGTTAAGAGGGGGTGCAGAGGTGAAACCTCTGGCCGGGGGCGTTGCCCCACACCCCCTTCAAACCCCAATGTCCTAAATCGTCTAGCTACTGTAGAGAAAAGACGACTAGGCAAGCAGCGTTACTACATCAAACTGGATAGTTAGGTAAACAGCTAAGATGGGGCAAATCCAAAATTTCTTCTAGCAGATAGCAACAAATGGTTCAGCTAACTTCGTCTGTGGAAAGCCCAGTTCGCTTGATCACAATCCCTGTGAGTCACTATTGTGAAAAGACACGGTGGGCATTGACGAGATTGAAAATTCCCTTTGTGGAAGAACCTCATATGCCGCCCTTCCACCGATTTGCGACTCAGAAAGTGGGCGGGCAATCGGTTCCAGTCTTGGTTACAGCGACGAGCGTTTTAACTAACTCAGAAGAGATATTGGAATATGCAGACGCGATCGCGCCGGATGAGGCTAAGCTTTACCCCGCTGATCCAGAAAATCGTCGGCAAGTTGAAAAACTCGTTCGAGCTTTTGACTCAGTGCTTGCGCCTGCAGTGCGGCAGTGGTTCTATTTTCACACTTTCGATCAACCCCAGCTAATTCAACCGCTCTGGTGTCAAGGCGTTCCCTGGTTTGAGCGGGTTTTCTTTCCCCTTGCGTTTAAATTGCTGGGCCCTAAGTTATTGCAGGCGTACTCGATTAATGCTGAATCTGCAATCACAGCTCATAAGAGTATTTGCAAAATTTTGGAAAGAGTTGATAGCCTACTTGCTGATGGGCGAACTCATTTGGTGGGTAATCAATTCTCGGCCGCAGATCTCACTTTTGCTACTCTTGGAGCACCAGTTGTTCTGCCAGCAGGCTACAGTGTAAAACCTCCAGAACTGAGCGAATTACCTTCTCAAATGGTTGCTGATATTCAAGTCTTTCGAGAAACACTAGCTGGAAAATTTATACTGCGTTTGTATCAAGAGCATGAGCAAACAATACGATCGCTGTCGGTGTAAGTTTCGCTAACAAGCTGGGTGCTGAAATGCGATCGCTTTTTCTTCCCTTAGTTCGATCGCGGCAGAGATAGGGCAAGATCGGAACAGGAGGCAGGCAAACGATCGGGCGGCTTGCAGAGGCGTGATGAGAAGATCTAGTTGGATGGTTATAGTGCTGGCGCTGGTGGCGATCGGCGGCTGCATGCTGCTGACGCGCCAACCGTCCACTGTGACGAGCATTCACCTGACTTTGGGCAACCCCAGCAACGCCAGCGCCAGCACCCCAGATAATTATTTAATCGAGAAGCCGCAGTACGCTCTGTCCTACAACAGCACTCAGCGCATTCCCAACTGGTCTAGCTGGCAACTCAACGCTTCCTGGCTGGGCAATGTGCCGCGCCGCAATGATTTTCGTCCCGATGAAACATTGCCCCAGGGCTGGTATCGAGTTACGCCCACCGACTACAACGGCAGTCGATTTGATCGAGGCCACATGACTCCTTCAGCCGATCGCACCAGCACCCCGGAAGCAAACTCGGCTACATTTCTGATGACCAATATCCTGCCCCAAGCTCCCGACAACAATCAGGGGCCATGGGCCCGGTTGGAAGACTACTGCCGCGATCTGGTGAAGCAGGGCAAGGAGCTATATATCGTGTCCGGTGGTGCTGGCAGAAAGCGGACGCTCCGCACAGGGGTTGTGGCTCCGGCTAGCGTGTGGAAGGTAATTGTGGTAATGGATCGGCCGGGTTTGGGGTTGGTAGGTATCACTGAGAAGACCCGGACGATCGCCGTCACTCTGCCCAATTCTCAGGGCATTCGGGAGCAGGACTGGCGCACATTTCAGGTGTCGATCGACGCGATCGAATCCGCCACAGGATACAATTTTCTCTCCAACGTGCCAGAGTCGGTTCAAGCCGTGCTGGAAAGTCGGGTTGATCGTTGAGTTCTGCCCATGCCGTTACCCCATTTTGAATACAGCAAGCTTAGCTGTAGACAGGTAGCCCTAACTTCTGACTGCTGCGCCAGGGTAGATCAAGATTTTGTAGGTGTCGGAACTGGGGTGAACCGCCCGATCGACTGCCGCCGCTAGATCGCTGAGGGGATAGCGATCGCTCACCAGTGCATCCACATCGATCCGCTTGTTGAACACAATGTCAGCGGCCAGACCTTGGACGCGGTAGGAAGAACTGTAGCTGCCCATCAGGTCAAGCTCACGGCGATAGAGCAAGTTGGGATTGATTGGAATTTCTAATTCATCAGGAAACTCCGCAAAGAAGAGGATTTTGCCGCCTTTACGGGTGCAGTCGATCGCCTGGAAAAACGCTTTGTCGCTGGGCACAGCCAGCAGCGTTGTGTCTACGCCCATGCCCTGAGTCAGCGCCTGAATCTTGGCGGGCAAGTCAGCATCGCGAGGATCAAACGCTGCATCCGCACCCACGCTCAAAGCCTTCTCAATGCGGTTGGGTAAGAGATCTGTGGCGATCGCCCGTGCCCCGAAATACTTCACTAGCATGATGAACATTAGCCCGATCGGGCCAGCCCCGGTGATCAGCACGGTCTGTCCAGGCTGAATCTGAGCTTTCTTGACCGCTTTGAGGCAGCAATTAGTTGGCTCCACAAAGCTAGCTTGCTCGAAGCTCACGTCTGCGGGAATCGCAATTAGACCGCCGTGCTGGACGATGTGGCCCGGCACTTTCACATAGTCCGCAAAGCCGCCGCCACTGGGCGCAAATCCTGCCGTGGTGGTAATGTTTTTGTAGACTTCGCACATGGAGAAATTGTCGTTAAGACAATAGCCGCAGTGCATACAGGGAATGTGGTGCAGCACCACCACCCGATCGCCCACTTGCCAATCTTTGACTGCCGAACCAACGGTAGCGATCGTCCC
The DNA here is from genome assembly GCA_036703905.1 of Thermosynechococcaceae cyanobacterium. Taxonomy (GTDB): domain Bacteria; phylum Cyanobacteriota; class Cyanobacteriia; order Leptolyngbyales; family Leptolyngbyaceae; genus DATNQR01. The sequence continues at coordinate 4,100 of DATNQR010000086.1, read as the reverse complement.
GGCCGTCTCGTGCCCAAAAATGCGCGGCGGGTTATAGAGCGGATAGCGAATCTTTTTGATGTCCGACTGGCACAGCCCTACCACCTCAACCTGCACCAGCACCTCATCCGGCAAGATTTCCGGCGTAGGAATTTCTTCGTAGCTGAGTTGGTTGACCCCTCGAAACACCTGCGCTTTCATGGCGATTCCCTAAGCTTTTGATAGAGACTTTACCATTTTTAATTTTCCCCTTGCTCTGAGTAGCGGGCTAATTTCTCGCTGGGTCTGAGCCTCACTGAGTCTGAGCAGCGATCGCCTGTAGGGTCGTCAAGGGAGCCTGGGCAAAGTATTGACGGTGAAATTGTTCTTCCCGGATCGCCGTGAAGAAGTCCTGGATGGCAGTCGAAATCTCTGCTTCTGAAGCTGGAGGCGCTGAAGCTTGCCACGTCACCTCTAGGGCATGGTTAGCGTAGCTGAGACTGAAGCCAAGATGGGTGAGCGTCTTGAAGCCGAATTGTAGAGCGCGATCGCCTAAATCCAGCTTCTCAAGCAATTGCTGACGGGTCGCAGTCTGGCCGGTGCGGCTGAGATATTTGGCAATACCTACCAGTTTTTGCCAGAGGTCAGAGGGTGGGGTGAGGGTGGGGATTGGATAGGCGATCGCCAAAGGGCGCTGCTGCTGCTGGGCCCGGCGAAACCAGGCTTGCAGCTCGGCTGAAGTGCGGGGACAGTACAATAGGGGAAGGGCATCAAGGGTTGGAGGGCGATCGAGTTTGCGGCAATCGAGCAGCACAGCAGACTCAGTGGATTGGGGAGCGAGGGCAGTGCAGGGATGGAGAGCGATCAGGCGCACCTGGTAGCGTTTTTGGTAAGCGTTGAAGTCCAGTTCGACCACTGCATCGCAGCGATCGGCGGGAATTTCGTCGCGGTAGTGTCCCCACCAAACTCCAGCAAAGCTGGCGGCAGTGGAGTCATCCTGAAGCTCAAACTCGGTCTTGATGTATTGGACTTTGCCGCCTTTCCAGTCCTGAATGTTCTTGTTCCAGACTTTGGTGAACCAGCAGTTTTGAATCAGCAGCCTGGGAACCGGATTGCCCATGCCGCAAGGTTCCAATAGCTTGAGTTCCTGAAACAGTTCGGGCCCCAGTTGGGCCACAGTGACGACCAGATCGATCGCCAACCCCGCCGCCGCCGCTCGATCGCTCCGCCGCACCTGTTGATTGATCGCCTCGGTGAACAACGGCAAATTGACGATTGGCAAACTCAGCCCAGCCGCGAATGGATGCCCGCCAAACCGATGCAGCAAATGTTCCTGATCTTTGACCAGTTGGTACAGGTCAATGCCGTGCGCCGATCGCGCCGATCCACGGGCGAGGGTGGATTCCTCCCCTTCCCCGCTTTCAAGACTGAGCAAGATTGTGGGGCGATCGTAGGTCTGGGCCACTTGTCCAGCAACCAAACCGAGAACGCCGATCGGCCACTGGTCTGCCAGCACGATCACATCGGTGGTGGACAGGTCTAGGTGAGTCAGGCGGGCGGTCACCTGCTGCATCACATCTTGCTGCACGGCTTTGCGGCGGGCGTTGGCCAGTTCGGTGGCCTCGGCCAGGTGGGCGCAGAGGTGCGGGTCGCGGCTGGTGAGCAACTCGACACAGAAATGGGCATCGCCTTGAATTCGGCTAACAGCGTTAATTCTGGGGCCTAGCCCAAAGGAAATATCGGTGGGTCGATCGCCACTGCGCTTACACAGTTCCAACAGCTTAGCGATGCCGGGGCGCGTCTGGGTTTTGGGGTTGGTTTGCTTCTGCAACTGCTGAATGCCTCGCTGGGCCAGATAGCGGCAGTCACCCTTCAGTTCCACCAGGTCAGCGATGAGGCCGATCGCCACCAAGTCCAGCAGTTCGGTCAAAGGTTTTTGGGGCACGTCGGGCAGCGTCTCGTACAACGCCTCCACCAGTTTGTAGGCCACCGCCACGCCGGAAAGCGTCGCTAGAGGATGATCTGTCAAAAAGTAGCGGGGATTGATGATGGCGGTGACGGGCGGACGATCGACCGGCAGCGTGTGGTGATCGGTGACGATCGTCTCCATCCCCAAGCTCTGAGCGAACTCAATCTCTGCCAAGTTAGTACTGCCCGTGTCGCAGGTGACAATTAGCCGACAGCCTTTGGCGTGGAGCGTGGTGATTCCCTGCTGCGAGAGTCCGTGGGATTCTGTCAGTCGATTGGGAATGTAGTAGACCAGGGTTTCCTGCGGTCGGAAAAACTGCCCTAACCCATCCCACAGCACCGAAGTGGCCGTCACGCCGTCGGCATCGAAGTCGCCCCAAATTGCCACAACTTCCTGGTTCTGGCGCGCCTGCTGCAACCGTGCTACAGCCCAGCGCATTTCCTCGCCAAACTCGAACGGACTAGCAGGCTGGTAGCGATCGGGATCAAGAAACCCCGCGATCGCCTCTGGATCTTGAATGCCGCGCTGCCAAAGCAGTTGAGTGATCGCGTTGCCCTTCCCGTTTGGCACAGCAGCCTGCACCGCTTGCACGAAAGATTCGGGCGGTTGCAGCGATCGGACTTGCCAGTTTAAATCCGTCATTGCAAATGCTCAGTAACAGATAGCTCGATCGTACTACTTCTCATCCTGTCAACAACCGCGTACTACCCAACCCATCCACCAGGTAGTAGCTTGCGGTGCGGAAAAAAGTTTAGAAGTTGACCGTTACAGAGATTGGATAGCACCTCAACAAAATTCTGAGTTCTCCAACGTTGTAGATAGGGATAGAGAAGTCCGACTCAATTCGGTCTATTGAGGAATTAGCGAACTAACATTCCAAATCAACAATCCTTTAGAGCTACCATCTGTAATCAGTTCTTTACCGTCTGGAGTAAAAGCCATTACTGAAAGAGGTTGGTTGCCATCAGATTGCCCCAAGAGTTTTCCTGTCTTGACGTCCCAAAACCGTACGGAACGGTATCTAGACCCAGTACCTTGTTCGCGCTGTCCAGAGTAACCCATCGTAGCCAGTACTTGGCTATTGGGGGAAAAAGTAAGAACGTGAGAATTCTGATGCTCAGAGATTGTTGTCACTAGCTTACCTGTCTCCAAATCCAAGATGCTGATCTTCTCATCTGTATCAGCCCGTGCTATTAATTTGTCATTTGGAGCAAATGCTACTGCGCTGTAGTCGTCCGCCCGTCTCGGTTGATCCTTAGAAACTAACGTTTGAACCCGGCGACCTGTTTCGATATCGTAAGCGTAAACTGTACCGTCTCGATCTGCTGCTCTAACAAGGCGATTATCAGCAGAAAAGGCAACATTAAGTACCATGCGAGATATTGTGAAAGATTTTTTCAGTTGTCCAGTCTCTTTACTCCAAAGTCTGATAGTATCATCGTCTCTGCCTCCACTTACTATTGCTTTTCCAACAGTAGAGTATGTAGTGATCTGTCATCAAACTCACCAACTAAGATAGATTTTCCGTCTGGAGTGAAGCTTGCATTAGCAATGCTATTTTTACCTCCGTTAATCGACAAGCTATGGACAGCTCGTCCATTCTGCTTTCCCCAAACTTGAAATGGATGCTGATTATTAACTAAAGTTATCTCTTTACCATCAGGAGACACTTCAATCCGACCTATTCCATTTATAGGATCTTGTGATTGGAGTAATAAATTTATTGGTTTTGGAAGTGAGCTACCTTGAGTTGTAGCAGGTAGCCAGCTACAACTGCTGAATAGAAAAGCAACTGAGGGAAGAAGGGTCGAAAAAACTTTTCTTGTTTTCTCCTTCTGAATATTACTCTTTCTAAACTTGTTCATTTAACTAGATGTACTGACGGTTTGGCTTCGTGAACTTCCCATCGCAGCCGCTCCATTAGCCCCGGTAGCTGCCTAGGCTGCTCAAGCGATCACCTTCACTGCTGCTTGGGCCTCGCGGCGCAATCCTGAGGCAATGCGGAATAGCTCCTGTCCCGTGTGCAGGTATTGCTCATCGTAGCTGGAGGTGAAGTATTCGAGTTGCTCGATCCCGTCGCTCACTTGGTTCAAGCAATAATAGAGGTGTGCGGCAACCCCCGCTGTGTTGGGCGGGTTGAGGGTAGATTTGAACGCAGTCTCAGCCCGATCGT
>DATNQR010000085.1:0-3292 GCA_036703905.1 Thermosynechococcaceae cyanobacterium | reverse complement strand
GTATACTCTCGTGCGGCAATGCGGCAGGTCACAACAAACAGACAGGTATGGAACTGGGTAGAGAACTCACGAATCTCTTGCAAGACCCGATCGTGGTCGATTCCTCTAACCTCATCCAGTCCATCGAGAAGAATTAAGGCTCGACCCCTTTGTAGTAACGTTTCTACCTGTACGGGTGACACGCCGCAATCGGCCCATTGTTTATGAATGTATGTGAGCAAATCCGGCTGACCTTTAGCTTCAGCAAAAGCTTTCACAGTAATGAACACTGGAATCAGGTCTGCCCAAAGATGACCGCTGTTGCACTGCATGGCAAGCCGCTTGAGAAACACAGTTTTGCCGGCTCCAGGCTTCCCAAAAATCATTAGTTTCGAGTACTGCTCTACAGCTGTTAAGCCTGAAACTCGTGTCTCTTGGATTTGGTTCAGGTGGCTGAAGTTTTCAATACTAAATTGTTGTAATAGGTCTGTTAGTCCGCGCCTTTGCCGCCCACTGATGGACTCATAGATATTGACTGTTGTATAGATAGCATCTAGTCCAATGGGCTGAGACATATCCAGCACACGCATAGTGCCACAGCGCGCCTGGATACTGGCATAGATTTTCTCCCGGATCGACTGCACCAAACCATTAAGGTCTGACGACTCATCCAATACTTCTACCCCATAGTGAAGTTCGGTAGTCTCCGCTATCCCCTGCCTAGACTTTTCCGAGTGACGACGCTCCCATTCTTCGTCAAAGCGTCGAAGATTTGCAGCCTTTTCATGGCATCCAAACCATAACTTCAACGTGAAGTGCCAATCATCTGCCCCTTGAGTCTTAGTACGGTGATCCTCAAGAATTCCCAAGAAATCTTTATACCGCCTGAGCGCTTCCTTAATTTGTTCGCTCGTTAGCTTGCCGTCTTTAAACACCCGAACTATCAGTACTTCCAGCCGTCTCACGGTCGTTTTGACAATAAGCTGGTTCTTTGGTAGCCAGTTGAACTCAATCTTGAGGTGATCGGAGTCCTCTAAGTCGTTATCAGCGTAAGTCAGCAGTGCTTCTAGCAGACGAATAGCCTGTTTCTTTGCTTGCGGCCCGTAGCTTGGTCTTGCCATAGATACCACCCAAAGAATTGAAAAAAGTTCGGGGAATCCCCTACATCAAGCTATTTCCCTTAACTATCTACACCTGGTTCTAGAAGCTTTCCAGTCTCTAGAACTAGCTTTTGCATGGGGGAGATTCCCCCAAATATCTTGAATTCAGCACATCAGAAGTGCGCTGCAACAAAGCCTGATTAAGCATCGTTGCAGCTTCAAATCAGTTCTGTAAATTTCACAAAGGTAACTGAAAATGTCTAGTACGTACAAGACCATGTACATGAGCGACGAACTTGATGCCGAACAGCCCTCGAAACCTCAAAACGGTAGCAAGTCAGGTGCTGGCGAGGAGACTGTTGTTGATGAGATTAAAGGTTCAGGAGAGCCTGACCCGATCGAGACTGGTGGTGCTGATGGAGAGGCGACCGAAGCAGACGAAGCAGCGAACCACAAGTCGATGTCTAGCCCGTCTGTCTCCCGTGCCCCCGCCGCTGATGCCGAAGATGGAGAATCGAGCGAAACTGACGAAGCGAGTGATACTGAGTCTACGTTTGAGACAGTACCGGGCTGGGACGAAAGCACCCTCACTGAAGCTACGGGCGACGGAGAGGCTCTAATCGAAGCCTACTACGCTGATGCGGAGACTGCGGAAGGTGGAGAGGAATTCTTTGGGCTGATTGCGGCAGCATTTGTGCCCTTGGTGAAAGCTGTTCTACCATCTCTTGCGGGAGCTGCAATCAAGCAAGGGATCAGCAATCCCAGACTGCGGAGTATCATGGCGAGACTCGGCAAGCTCGGAATCAGTCCTCAGAAACGTCGTGAGACAGGTGACGAATCCGATGCGGCAGTAGAACTTGATGAAGCTGCTTTCAGTGCGCTTGAACAGCAACTAGAAACGCTGGAAGTTGTGATTGGTCGGGACGATCGAGTCCGCGTCACTGATACCAAAGCAAGTCCCTGGAAGAGAATCTGCCATCTGAAGATTCAGACTGCTACTGGCAAATCCTACCTCGGCACGGGCTTCTTCATTGGCCCGCGCACGATCGTAACTGCTGGACACTGCGTCTACATCCACAGCCAAGGCGGCTGGGCGCAACAGATCACAGTAACGCCGGGTCGCAACGGAACCGAAGCTCCCTTCAAGTCGTATACAGCGACATCCTTTCGCTCAGTCAAAGGCTGGGTGACGGGTAAGTCGAGGAACTATGACTATGGGGTGATCATTCTGCCAAAACATGCTGCGATTCCCTCGGAAATCGGTACTTTTGGCTTCGCATCTTACCCGGATCAGTCTCTGCTGAACAAAAAACTGAACACAGCAGGATATCCTGGCGACAAGCCAGCCGGCACAATGTGGTTCCACGGTCGCAAAGCCAAGGCGGTCACCGCTCGCACGATCACCTACGACATCGACACTGCTGGTGGACAGAGTGGATCGGCAGTCTGGGTTAAGCTCAGCAACGGCAAGAAAATTGTTGTTGGCATCCACACGAACGGGTCACTGAGCGGTAACTCAGCCACTCGGATTACGAAGCCTGTGTTTGAAAATCTCAAGCGGTGGCGCGCAGAAGGTGGTCTGTCCTAGTTCTAGGAGGTAGCTGAAGGAGGAGCCGAGGAGCATCAAATATCCCTCAGCTCCTCCAGCAGAATCTCTAGAGATCGTTTCTATTTCTAAACAATAGGAGTCATGACATGAGACGTACAGGAGCAATAAAAGGTCTCGTGAGGGATGCTGACAGTATTCCGATAGAAGAAGTCAGCATCGTGATTGTGACTGGCCCAACTCACTCAGATATCGCTGCACTCACAGGCACCGATGGAACCTTTAGCTTTAGTGGACTTCAACCTGGCAGCTACGTAATTAAGGCCTATGGCAGTGAAGTGGAAAGTGATGAGTTACCAGTTCGGGTTCTTCCCAGGAAGATAGCCTTTGTTGAAATCTGGTTGGAACCAGACATGGTTGACGAAACGGATAGTGTTGTAGACGAAATGTAGGGCGATCGCGAAACTCGATCGCGATGCACCGAATGAATAGCCCACTCCGATTGACTCAGGTGCTATTAGACCTGTTGCAGAAGTCAGGACGGGAGCTTGAGTTCAAAGTTGTAGATGCCTGCAATCAGATTGAAGCGTAACCCAAATCTGCGGCGGCGATTGCGATAGCGCTCAGATAGAATTCGAAAGATCTTCAAGCAGCGATTGACGTGTTC
>DATNQR010000084.1:0-3010 GCA_036703905.1 Thermosynechococcaceae cyanobacterium | reverse complement strand
AGGTTTATCCGTTTCTATCGAGTCTGCCTGACCCTCAACCTGCCGTCGCTTCCAAGCGACAACGGGACGATTCATCTAATCGTGAATTCACCGTAATCAGCCACATTCCAGCTTCTTAGTTTTGTCAGTCAAGCAGGTTCCCCGGCTCGGCTGTTGCTGGGAAGCTTGGGGCTGAGGATCACGGGCATAATGGTCGGGTGGTACTAATTATGGTAACAGCTGCCGAATCGACAGTCATGGCGGGCTTTGGTGCCTTAATTGGGGCAACGATCGGGCTACAACTGGCTGATTGGAGCTTGGACTCAGCGGGGATGCGAACCGGAGCTACCGCCAGTACACTGTTTGCGATCACTGGGGCGGTAATGTCCATCCTCTGGGTATTCACAGGGGAGCTGACCCTGGCAGGTTCTGCTGTGACTTTGGGCGCAGGGGCAGGTGGTTTGGGCGGAGTTATCTTGGGAACCGTCACCGGCGCGATCGTCGAAAACCTGTTAGTCAAAGACCTGTCTTAACCAGTCGCAATCGGGCTGGCTCTGCTGACCACGCTCCTGGGAACCGGCTTGGGGTGGGGGCTGGCGATTGGATTCACTCTACCTTCCGGGCTGTTGGTGCTGTTGAGTGGCAGCATTTTGCTGATCCTGTTGACGCGATCGATGCTTCAGCGTACCCAACGCTTGTTGACCCAGCGCCAAGCCGAACGGCATCATATCAAACCTTGACCCCTACATTTAACTCAGGGAATCAATCTCAGGTTTGAAGATTCAGTGAAGATTCTGCAAGCGGACTTTCAGTAACTTCCGAAATCAAGATAGAACGGAGTATATAAAAACGCGGCGCAGTTAAAATCGAGTTTCCGCCGCCGAAAGACTGGAAATCGGCTATCCGGCTTGTCGTCCTGTAGGCGCAGGTTTAGCCCGATCGGAAGTTAGTTGTACAGGGGTTTCAGGAAATGCTGACTCTGCTGAGCCAAGCGGGCGGGTTTTTGAAAGTCTTTAGATCAGTGATTTCCTCAGAGTTTTGGGCTGCTGTCCACTACAGGATTGGTTCTTAACAGCGAACAACTTATGATGATTGATGCCCGATCGCTTGCGCCCGACGATGATCTTGAAACCCAGGTGTGTATTGTGGGGGCTGGGCCAGCCGGAATTACCCTGGCACGGGAGTTTGCCCACCAAAACTTTCAGGTTTGTCTGGTGGAAAGCGGGGGCCTTGACTACGAACCCGACACCCAATCTCTCGCGGCAGGGGTAAGTGTCGGTGACCCTTACCCCGCTTTGAGCGACAGTCGGCGGCGGCAGTTTGGGGGCACGTCTCACTGCTGGGGGGCCCCAAACACCCATAAGGAAGCTGGTTTTCGCTGCTTGCCCCTAGATAAGATTGATTTTGAGCAACGGGACTGGCTTCCCTACAGTGGTTGGCCGTTGAGCAAAGCCGATCTCGATCCCTTTTATGAACGGGCCCACCGCGTCTGTCAAATTGGCCCCTATGCCTACAACGCGGAAGATTGGGAAGACGATCGAGCCGTCCGATTGCCCTTTCTGGGCGATCGAATCGCCACCACCCTGAGTCAGTTTGCTTCCCGAACGCCCTTCACTCACGACTACCGCCGCGAGCTTGATCAGGCTCCCAACATCACGACGCTGCTGTATGCCAACGTCATTGAGCTTGAAACCGATCTCTCCACTCAAGCCGTGACTCGCCTGCGGATCGCCTGTCTAACAGGTACTCACCTCTGGCTGACAGCTAAGGTGGTGATTTTGGCGACGGGCGGACTGGAAAACGCTCGCCTGTTGCTGGCTTCCCATCGCCAACAGGTGGTAGGACTAGGCAACCAAAACGATGTAGTCGGTCGCTATTTCATGGATCGCCCGATTCTGAGCAGCACGTTGATCCCGTCCGACCCGTCCTTGTTCGATCGCACTGCCCTTTACGATATCTACTCTGTTAAGGGAACTCCCGTCATGGCGCGAGTCCAACTCACGGAGGACGTGATGCAGCGCGAACACTTGCTCAACAATGGGGCTCAGTTATTTCCTCGCCCCCAACCGCACCAGCGTGCCGCTACCTTGGCACTGCGATCGCTGCTAACCTCGGTGCGGCAAAGCAAGCTGCCTCAAGATCTCTGGAAGCAACTGTCCGTTGCTCTACGGGGAGCCGACTATATTGCGGCAGCGGCCATTTGGGCGGCGATTCGCCAGTTGCCTGGGCAGCGGCGAGGAGATTGGTCCTATCTGCCCACCGAAAAGCGGCGCTTTTCCGAGTTTGAAATTTTTTATCAGCTAGAGCAAGCTCCTGACCCCACCAACCGCGTCTGCTTGAGTTCTAATCGGGATCGTCTAGGTCAACCTCAAGTCGAAGTTCACTGGCGCTTGCAGCCGATCGATATTCAAAATGCCTACCGAGTGCAGGAAATCTGGGCCGAAGAGTTTGCCCGCGCTGGGTTGGGAGAGTTGCAGTATGCCCGCGACGGCGAACCCCTCAAGTTTGAGAAAGCGGCAATGCACCATCACATGGGCACTACACGGATGCACTCCAATCCGCAGCAGGGGGTGGTGGATGCCAACGCTCGCGTCCATGGGATTCGCAATTTGTTTGTGGCCGGTTCCTCTGTATTTCCGACGGCGGGGTATGCCAACCCTACCCTGACGATTATCGCCCTAGCACTAAGATTGGCAGACCATATCAAAACGGTGGTGTAAGGGATCTTTGACGACGGACGTTGATTCAGGGAGTCCAAGATGGTGAGGATTGGGGTGGTTGGAGCGAGTGGTTTTGTGGGCAATCGGGCGATCGAACAACTGTACGCCAATGGTCAAGAGGTGCGGGCGATCGGGCGATCAACGGCCAGTTTCGATCGATTGAGATTTAAGGATTTAGATTGTCAGGTCGCCAATGCCTTCGACTCATCCCAGCTAGAAGCCGCCTTTCAAGGCTGTGATGTAGTGATTCACTCAATTCTCGGTAGCCCCGGTCTGATTCGCGGCAGCATCGCTCCCACCTACCGCGCAGC
>DATNQR010000083.1:0-3222 GCA_036703905.1 Thermosynechococcaceae cyanobacterium | reverse complement strand
CCCCCCGCCGCCAGCCAGTAGCGAATCCAAAATTCCTGGTTGGCTTTGGGAAAGGTGTAGGCAGCTTTGAAGCGAGAACCTTCAGATTTCAACTGGCTGAACAGTGTTCCTGCTTGGGACAAATTCAGTCCGATGTTTTTGCCTTTGTGCTTGTTGGCGAGGGCGATGCCGTTGCCCTGCGTATTCAACTGGGCCACGATGTACATCGGAATCTTTTTGCCATCGGTGATCAGTCCTTCGTTGATCAGGTAGGGCATGGGCATTTGCCACTGCCCACCATCGATTCCGCCTCCTGCCGAACCAATTTTGACGTTGTCTCTAGCAGCGCCCCAGTTCGCTTGCTTGGAAATTTCCAGGTTCTTCATACCGTACTTGGCAAAGAACCCTTTCTCTTTAGCAATGATCAAAGGGGCCGCTTCCACGATCGGAATGTAGCCCAGCTTTGCGGTGTCGGTTTCCGGTTCCTGTCCAGGTTTCACGTTAGCAACTTGGGTTGCAACCGAAGAGGAAGAACTGCCGCTTCTCGTGTCGGGAGGGTTTCCCAGACAACCTTTCAGGAAAACAGAGCTGGCTGTAACCGTGCCTGCGAGCGTCAGAAAATTGCGCCGAGAATACTGCGCCATAGGAGTCTCCTAGGATAATGAGCGTCTCCCCGCCAAGTCAGTTGGAGGAGAGATCCTGGGTTAGAAGTAGAAAAAAGTTGCTTGCCTTGCTTCAGGAAGTCGGCTGTTCAAGCGGTAACTAACTCATCAACAGAATTAAAACCCTTGAAAAGCGTCGCTCAGAAGCAATCGTTAAGACTGAGAAAGGCAAATGAATGAGTTCAAAACTCGCTTCAATTAACCTGGTGAAATAACATTAGCGTGAAAGGCTGCTAAATAGTTCACTCGCAGAACCCGATCGACCAAGCAATTTCAAATTATTGATATAAGAAAATCCTCTATCACGCCGGCACCTCCTTGTTTAGCAATGCTGAACCCTTGAATGCTCCAGTAGTCCAGTCAATGGTCATCATTGATGGCACCGATCGTCCTGTCCAGCGACCCAAAGATGCGGAGCAAGACTGACGGTAATCAAACCTGGTATCAGCAGTTACTGGATAAGTTCTGAATAGTGCATCAGTTCTACGTTTCAGCAGCCAGTCCGAAAACAAGAAACCCTGAAGTCTTGTGTCTTCAGGGCCTCAGGGTTTCTTAATTTGATGGGCGATACTGGATTTGAACCAGTGACCCCTTCCGTGTGAAGGAAGTGCGCTACCACTGTGCTAATCGCCCTAGCGGAACCTTAATGTATCACACACTCTGGGGAGACTCAAGCCGATCGCTCTTTGTATTAAGAGGATGACTGCGAAATCTAGATGTAGCGTGGTGGTCGGGTAAAGACAAAAAAGCTCTTAGAGCGGCATCTTATCCTATCCGATCGACCTGAGTATCGAACGGGTAAGTGCTTGCCGATTCAAGAATCTGTCGATCGGGCAATCCACGCCAACTCATATCCTCTACGTTCTTGACTGTATGACCTGCTTCGATAAAGGGCTGCTTCAGCTTCCTGCTCAAAAGGTTTTCGTCAAGCAGGATGAGCATTGGTGTGGCGTTCTTGGTGGAGCATGACTTTGGCGATCGCTTCTAGAACTTGAATCGCTTGGGTTTCTAGATAGGGAAAATCTGTGATGAATTCGGCAAGTCCTTCTTCGCCTTCTAGATAGTCTAGGAAGGTCTGAAGGGGAACGCGGGTTCCGATAAAGACAGGCGCACCGCTCATGATCTCTGGGTTGGAGTGAATGAGATGGCGATCGCTCAGAATGTTTTGAAGTTTCATGCCGTTTCAGGTTCAGGCTACTGGTTCTATTTTAGCGATCAGGCATCAACGAGCGCGATCGCGCTTGCTATTCAAATGATCGCAGTTCTTATCCGTCAGCCTGAAACTGCTGCAACAGGGACCGGGTGGTGGGATGATCGGAGAGTTCAGCGGTGCGTCCTGACTCGATCGCTTGCTGCAAGAGATGGCGAAAGTTTTGCCAGCCGAGTTTGGTACTGGGATGGTCTGCCCCTAACTGCTGTTCCTTGATGGAAAGCGATCGCAGGTAAAGCAGCTCTGCGTCGCTGTAGTGTTCTTGAAAATAGTAGAGTCCTGCCAGATTGTTGAGGCTTTGGGCGACATCGGGATGGTCAGCCCCTAACTGCTGTTCCCGGATGGAGAGTGATCGTAGCAAGAGCGGTTCTGCCTCGGAGTAGCGTCCCTGGGATTGATGGAGTTCCGCCAAATTGTTGAGGCATTGGGCAACATTGGGATGGTCTATTCCTAACTGCTGTTCCCGAATGGACAGCGATCGCAAGTAGAGGGGTTCAGCTTCGGGGTAGCGTCCCTGAGATTGATAGAGTGCTGCTAAATTGTTGAGATCCATAGCAATTTCGGGATGATCGTCACCGTAATAGCCTTGGTCAATTGCCAGTGATCGCAAGTAGAGGGGTTCAGCTTCAGAGTAACGTCGTTGGGATTGATAGAGTGCTGCCAGATTGTTGAGGCTAGTTGCGATCGCGGGATGGTCTTCCCCCAAATACTGTTCCCGGATGGAGAGCGATCTCAGGTGAAAGGGTTCGGCTTCGGAGTAGCGTCCTTGAGATTTGTAGAGCAGGGCCAGGTCATTACAGCTAGTGGCTGCGTCGAGCACTAGACCCAAATTCTCCTGGATAGCGATCGCCTTTTCAAAATACTCCACTGCCTTATCCATCTCAGTTAGGTAGTTCAAGAACTCGCCGCGATCTAGCCGATCGCTTAAAATGCTTCCCATGCGGCTGTAGAGCGTTGCCAGCAGTGGATCGTCGGGCTGGTTTTGTTCCATCTGAGCAATCAGCGCTTGCAGGTCGGCCAGGGGAATGTTGTCGTCTTCGGTGATCCCAGGTTCCAGAGCCTCCAGGGCTGAGAAGATCGGCATAATCTCGGCATTGGGCACAGTCGCCGTTTTTTTGGAGGCAAAGCGAAACACATCCTTGCGCCAACTCCAAAAATCGGGAGCCTGTTTCCGCAACTGGGTCAGCAATTGCTGCGTCATCCACAGCACGATCGGATAGCGAAACTCCGGCAGCGATTCCCGTGTCCATTGCAGATAGCCAAAAAAAATCTCCTGCTCCGATTTCTCCTGACCCAGCCGCAAAAATCCCAGTTGGGTCGCCCCCGTCACCGTCAGCACCGCTTTGCCGCCTGCGCTCAAATAGTCGTCCT
>DATNQR010000082.1:0-21916 GCA_036703905.1 Thermosynechococcaceae cyanobacterium | reverse complement strand
TGAATCTCAGATCGAATTGAGCCGGTGAATGAAAGCTAGTTAAACTTTGGGACGGCTGGGAGGCAGTTCTGGGGGATGGCGCAGGCGAAACACTGCAAGCTCCCAGCAAGCGATCGTTAGGATGCCAATTAGAGCGGCTCCCCCCAGCGTCACCACCGTCCACAGGATAAGATCGTTCACTGATCGCAAGCTACTCCAGAAAAGCAGCACTGCAAGGTAGCCGAAGATGATACCGATCATCGGGTATGAGGGCCGAGCCTTCGCCCGCCAAGCCAGAGCATACAGAAGAGCGTAACTGTAGGCGAGGCTACACACACTGATAGCCAAAGCATAGGCGGACAACACTGAGATTGGGTTCAGGTTGGCTCTGAGCGCTATGTTCAGGTGCAGGGGAAGGGCCAAGACGATCGCCAGATACAGCAAAATCGGCACACCCAACAGCTTCCCCAACAGAATTTTCTCGCTCGGCTCCGGCGTGAGGCGCAGGAAATCCATTGTTCCCCGCTTTTCCTCCCGCGCCATGTCTTTCACTAGCCAGTAGCTTCCTCCAATCACCAGCAAAAATAACCCCACCCAGAACAGCGTCGAAAAGGCTGCTCGATACAGTCCCTGCTGATACGCCTTGCCTGACCAGGATTCCTGAAACCGCGTCATCAGAATAAACTGTCCCAGGAGCGAGGCGGCGATCGTCGCGGCCACAGTTTGCCATTTCAGCCGCGCCTTCAGTTCCCGCCACAGTTGCGGATTGCCCTCGCTCAGTTTCTTGCTTAGCCTGGTAGTTAACATCATGGGCGGCTGTCTGTTAGACGATCGAACCTCAGCCCGTTGGCGTGAGTCCAGGTTAGCTCAGGAGCAGCGGCTTTGAGAACTACACGATGAGAACTGCACGATCGAACTTGCTGCCCTAAAATTGAGAAGACCTTCGATCAAACACTCATGCTGATCTTTGTTCTGATTTGCAACGGCGCGATCGGGCTGGGCTGTCTGTTTGTGGCGTGGACGCTGTGGCAGATCAAAAGACAGTTAGCTCAAGCGGTAGACAGCATGATTGACGCAGAAAAAGCCGTCCACGGCACGCTCTATTCTGCGCCAGGGTTCATTACGATCGGGCAAATCAACATTCGGGGGCTGCGGAAAAACTTGCCGAACCTGGATGCGCCGCTTCAGCGCTTGCAACGGGCGATCGGGCTGCTGAACCTGATGAGATCGCTCTGGCTGGGTCGATCGTCTTTCAAAAAGCGGTGATTTACCAGAGGATCAAGTCGGCACGATCGCCTTCAGGTCAAACCGATAGTTCTCAATCACCGGATTCGCCAACAGCAAATCGCACATTCGATCGAGCTGCTCTCGTGCTGCTGCCTCGCTCTCGGACTGGAGGCTGAGTTCGATGTACTTGCCAATCCGAATTTGCTCTACGTTGTCGTAGCCCAAATGCGTAAGCCCAGACTGCACCGCAGTTCCCGCAGGATCTAAGACCGACGGACGGAGAGTAACATAGATTTGAGCCTGGTAGTGTTGAGCCACAGCGACATCCTGAACGCGATCGACAGTACTGATGCTACCGCTTTCTCGTCTCTATACTTGCCTGTTTCAATCTTCTTGCCTCCTGCCATGAAACCCCGCCGCACTCGCAGCCAAGACAAAATTCTGGACTTGCTCAAAGCCCTGAACCGAGGGATCTCCGCCCAGGATCTTTATATAGAGCTACGGAGCCGCAACCTGAGCCTAGGCTTGGCCACAGTGTATCGCGCTCTGGAGGCCCTGAAGTTGGATGGATTGGTGCAAGTGCGATCGCTCTCGAATGGCGAAGCCCTCTACAGTCTGGCCCACGAAGACAAGCACCACATGACCTGTGTGCAGTGCGGCGATTCTGTGACGATCGAGGGCTGTCCCGTGCACGAACTGGAAACCCAGCTAAACCAGTCCTATCAATTCAAGATCTACTACCATATGCTGGAATTTTTCGGACTGTGTACCCAATGTCAGACGGCAAATGCGGGCAGTAGCAACAGGATGATAGGGTAGGCAGCACGGCTAGCAGTGGAAAGGGCAAATGGTTGACGATGCACCGCTGGCAAACTGCGCGTCGCCCCTGATCCCCTCACCGCCGCTCTAGAGTTTTGCGGTCGCTGTCGTAACTTGCCTTGAACTTTGATCATGAAAAAATCGATCGCTCCTGCCCAAGAACTGCTGCACCGCATCGCCGCCCTGCTGCTCTATCAATCTACTTTGAAGGGTGAAGCAGGTCAGGCTTTCGTAGCGCTCCTGCAAGCGATCGTCCGAACTGAACAAAGCTCAGATCACTGTTTGGACTGTGTGCAAACTTATGGTCGCTGGTTTCGGGCGATCGCAGCCCAGAACCAGACCTGGCAAGATTATCTGGTCACACAGATTCTGCGAGACGAAAACCCCTTTACCCAGCAGGCCCAGCGAGCGCCCAGTGCCGACTTGTCTCCTGCATTGCTGAAGGCAACGCGCCATGATCTACAAATTTTGCAGCAGTTGGCCCAGAGCGATCGTCACCTCAACCTTTGGGTGCAGCAAGTCTGCGGGCTGGAAAATGCGCCGATCGCCTGGAGCGTTCCTACAACAGATTCTTTCTTTCCCACCAGTGCCGATTGGAGCAAGGGACTGGCCCTGCTGGGGCGGCACTACTACCAGCAGGGAACCGGAGTTTTCGCGTTTCAGGCACTGCGCTGGCAGTGTGGGCAGCTAGTGGGCATTGCCAACCCCGACTCGGTTGCAGTTGCCCATCTCATTGGCTACGAGGCGCAGAAATCAGCGTTGATTCAGAACACGGAGTTTTTGATGAAGGGACTTTCAGCGCTCCACGTTCTGCTGTATGGCAGTCGCGGGTCGGGCAAATCTTCCTTAGTCAAGGGCTTGCTGCACCAGTACGGGGCAATGGGGCTACGGTTGATCGAGGTAGCCAAAGCGGACTTGGTAGATCTGCCGACGATCGTCGATCGCCTTCGTGATCTACCCCAGAAGTTCATTATCTTCGTAGACGATCTCTCGTTTGAAGAAGACGAAGATGCCTACAAAGCTCTGAAGGTGGTGCTGGAAGGCAACCTGACAGCGCGACCCCAAAACGTTATCGTGTATGCCACTTCCAACCGTCGCCACTTGATTCGAGAGTTTTTTGGCGATCGCCCCCAGCCCAGAAATGCTGATGAAGTGCATACCTGGGACACGGTGCAGGAAAAGCTGTCCTTTAGCGATCGCTTTGGCCTCACCCTCACCTTTGAGCCTGCGGATCAGCTTACTTACCTGACGATCGTGCAGCACTTGGCGGCTCAGGCAGAATTGGGGCTGGAGCAAGCCGATCTAGAACACCGAGCGCTGCAATGGGCTACCCGCCACAACGGACGATCGGGACGGACTGCCCGACAGTTTGTGGATTTTCTGCAAGCAGAACTGGCGCTTCCTAGGGCGGAGTCCGCTTAGATTAGGCTTTAGATTATGTTGAGCTAGATTGCGTTAGGGTCAATGCCCTGCGATCGCAGATACTCAGCTAGTCGCTCGGCCCGATCGCGTTCTTGGTCAGCGCGACTGCGTTCCTGCTCAGCTCGATCGCGTTCTTGGTCAGCCCGGCTGCGTTCCTGCTCAGCTCGATCGCGCTCCTGCTGCACTTTCTCCACGGCCCAGAGCAGCAAGTTGCCTGCCGCATCCCACCAGCGCAACCAGAAGCCCACGCGGCCTTCCTTCTCGCCTTGCCAAACTCCTAGAAATAATTTCATATCTGCCAGCCAGTAGCGATTCTCAGCATCGGGCAAAGCTAACTCATAGCCTCCCGACTGGCGTTGGTACACTTCTAACTCCCCCGTCGTCGGAGCAAACAAAACATAGGTCGGCACTTGCAGAATTTGTTCGTAGAAAAACCACTTGCCAGGGGGAAACGTAGGCTTCGCAGAATACTCATCGCCCTCAGTGTGGGAAAGGAACTCCATCACAACGCGGGGCACTTCGCCCTCTAGGTTAGGGGTGTAGCTACGGCGATCGCTCAAACTGGCTTGCACAGAAGCAACGTAGAGCCAATC
This sequence comes from Thermosynechococcaceae cyanobacterium, assembly GCA_036703905.1. Classification (GTDB taxonomy): domain Bacteria; phylum Cyanobacteriota; class Cyanobacteriia; order Leptolyngbyales; family Leptolyngbyaceae; genus DATNQR01. The sequence continues at coordinate 17,876 of DATNQR010000082.1, read as the reverse complement.
TGGGGCTTTGATCACCAGCTTGTCGTTTAACGTGGCGCAAAGTCCCAGGTTGCCTGCCACCAGCATTTCAGGTTTAAGATAGCCCGTCAGTTCCAGAGGCTCTCGCAGTGCGCCAGCGATCAGAGGTTGGGCGGTGCTTTCCACAGGTTCGTCTTCCAGAGGAATGTCATCGGGCAGCTTTTCCCAAGTGATGGTGAGGGGCTGAGTAGGCTGAGGGCGCGGGTGGGGAGTCGTGACCATAGCTCAATCGCTCTACTGCTTGAATCGTTCAATTCTAAGATCGATCGCCACAAGAACCAGCCGATCGACCTAGCAGAAATTTATCCCCGATTGACTGACAGAACTCTGAAACCTCCGTATCACGGTTTTTGCAGCGGGCGAATAGAATTCGCACCTATTCAGGCTAAGTCCGCTGACACGGACTAGAGATCATTAGGGTTTCAGCAACCCGCGGCGGCGGGTTTTGCTCTTCTAGCTGCGGTTTCAACCGCCAAGCTCAAAAGATATGTCAGTCAATCAGGGTTTATCCTGCTGGGTCGATCGCGGGGTAACTTAGCCCACAGTTACCTCATCTGTTTTTACGCTTGTGGCTCCATTCACATTAGAAGCCACTGTCACCATGCGATCGAGAATTTCCTGGCTGGGCACTTTGCCTTTCAGCACCACCACTCCTGTAAGTTGAGCCACCCACAGACCTTCTATGTCGGTTAGTTCTGGGTCTTCATCAAACGCCAGCGCTACCCGCTTAGCGAGTCCGCTCTGGTCATACTCGCCATTGAGTCCAACCCGCTCTGGGGCAATGGTTTCAGCAGGAGTGGCCGCTGCTGAAGCAGTCTCTTGAGGAGCAGTCTCTTGAGGAGCAGTCTCTTGAGGCGCGGGAGCGGGTTCAGGGTTCACCTGTGCGCCCGCTGGCTTCTCCATCCCAAACATTCTTTGTAGCCAACCCATAATCTGATCTCTCCAGTTACAACTTGTTGAATTTTAAGGAGCAGAGGCTCAGGTGCTGGGGCAGCGATCGAATCGAACTGCCTACCGTCACTCGAGCTTCCACCGTGAAAGTACTAGGGATGCTGGAGAATTCCAACGTTATTTGGGCTTATTTAACGTGAGTTCGGGTTATGTCGAAGGTTAGAATCCCTAGTGTGGGAGCGCAGACCTCAGCCAGGGGTTCCACACCTGCACCCCCGCGTGACCTATGAGACTATTGCTATACAGGAAATGGCTATACAGGAAGCAGAGGCGTGAGAAGTTCTGAGAAAACGATCGAGTTTTTGCGGCGGCAGTGGTTCTGAACGAGCAGATTTCGGTTATCGTCTTAGGTGCATTGGATTATCCAACTTTTGGTAGAGGCTCTTCCCAGGGTTATCGTAGATTCCTAGAGCACTTGAGACAGCAGGTAAATTCTTTCCACTCTCCGTGCTCTCTAGCCCAGACAATTCACCGCCCACGCTGCTTCATCGCAGGATCGTCCCCATGACCTACCTCAACGCCCTTTCCCTTGCAGGCATCTTTGGTTTGTGCTTGGTTGCCTGGATTTTCTCCGAGAACCGAAGTCCGCGCGTGTTTCCGTGGCGCGTAGTGATTGCGGGAATTTTGCTGCAACTGGTTTTGGGTGCGTGTGTGTTCATTCTGCCGGGAACGCGAGACGCACTTCAGGTGTTCAGCGATTTACTGAACGGTGTGTTTGAGGCGGCGGATGCGGGGGCACGGTTTGTGTTTGGGCGCAACATTGTGCCCCTGGCCAATCAGCCGCCCGATGTGAATATTGGATATATCTTTGCCTTCCGAGCCTTGCCCACGGTGGTGTTCTTTTCTGGCTTGATGGCGCTCCTCTACAACATTGGCGTGATTCAAGTGGTGACGAATCTCTTTGCCAAAGTCTTCTACTCAGTGATGCGGTTGAGCGGAGCCGAAGCCTTAAGCGGAGCCGCTAACATTTTTGTGGGAATTGAAGCGGCGATCGTCGTCAAGCCGTTTCTAGCCAAAATGACTCGCAGTGAGCTTTGCGCGATTTTGTCCTGCTGTTTTGGCACAGCGGCTTCCTCGACTTTGGCAATCTACGTCAGCTTCCTCAAGCCTGTATTTCCGAACATTCTGGGACACCTGGTTTCTGCCTCAATCATGGCGATTCCAGCTTGCTTCGTCCTGTCGAAAATTTTGGTTCCCGAAACCGAAGTTCCTCTAACTGCTGGCGGCATTCCCGTTGAGAAGAAGCCCGTGCGGGGAACCGATCGCGAACAGTTGGATGCAGCAGAGCATCAAGGTAGCTTTGACGATCGGGTGGACGATCAGTATCCTCGTACCCAGATTCAAGCTGATGAAGCTCCTCCTCAAGAAACGGTGGGCGGTGAGCCGATCGAGCGGGTCAGTCCCCTGGATGCAGCGATCGTCGGAGCTTTGGACGGAGTGAAGATGGCCGTGGCGATCGCCGCCGTGCTAATCCTGATTCTGGGTCTGGTGAATTTAATTAACCAGTTCTTTGGCTTTCTGGGCAACCTGCCTGCTCCCGTGGGCGGTGTGTTTAAGAGCTACATCTCCCTGGCCAACATTGAAGGAGCGCTGTTTTTGCCCCTCACAGCCCTAACAGGAGTTTCCACAGACTGGAATGAGCTTTGGGCCTCCTCGGTGATCATTGGGCGTAGACTGCTGGAAACTGCGATTCCGCCCTACCAATCTCTAGCGACGGCAGCGATTCCCTTAGCAGACGGGACGCGGGTGTTGAGCGATCGGGCTGTCCTGATTGTCAGCTACGCCCTGTCTGGGTTTGCTCACCTGGCCTCCGTGGGGATTTTTGTCGGCGGGACGATCGCTTTAATTCCTTCTCGCCGCAAGGATATTTCTGAACTTGGCTGGAAAGCGCTGTTCGTCGGCACTTTGGCGACAATGATGATTGCGGCTGTGGCGGGGGTATTCGACACGGGCGGCACAACGGTTTTGGGAGAAAAGCCTGCGCCCACAACCCAATCTGCTCCGCAAGCTGCACCCAGTCCCACCGCGACAACTTCACCTAAGCCCAGCCCAGCGCCCAGTCCCGCTGCCGCGTCTCCCGCTCCCAGAGTCACGGCTCCTAGTCCGATCGCCAGCCCCACGGCTCCGACCAATCGAACTCCAGCCCCCAGTCCCACTCGCTAGATTTCCTGTTCTGAAGCTGCATGACTCGTTTTCAAAATCTCACGAAGCGGTTTTCGTTAAGGAACATTGCACCCAGCGATCGTCCCGTCTTAGTTTTAGGAGCGGTTTTCTTCACCATCACGCTTCTGGTGACGCTCAACCGCTACTTCTCCTTCTTTGCCTCCTACGACCAGGGCATTTTCAATCAGGTGTTTTGGAACGGGCTGCACGGGCGCTTTTTCCAGAGTTCCCTCTCCTCGGTGCTGTCTAGTTCCGTTGTTCACGACGGTCAGCCTCCTGCGGTCTACTATCACCGTTTAGGTCAGCACTTCACCCCGGCCCTGCTGCTGTGGCTACCGTTCTATGCCCTGCATCCCTCGGCGGACACTCTGGTGGTGATTCAGGTGTCGCTGATTACTTTGGGCGGGCTTGTGCTGTACGCCCTGGCGCGACACTACCTGCAACCCAACTCTGCTTTGCTAATCACGGCGGGCTACTACGGCGCAAACGCGGTGATTGGGCCGACTTTTTCTAACTTCCATGACCTGTGCCAGATTCCGTTGTTTGTGTTCAGTTTGCTGCTGGCACTGGAAAAACGGATTTGGTGGCTGGTGTGGCTGATGGCGTTCCTGCTGCTGATGGTGCGGGAAGATGCCGGAGTATCGCTGTTTGGGGTTGGTTTCTATCTACTGGTTAGTCGGCGATTTCCTAGATTGGGTGTAGCGTTCTGTGCGCTGGGGTTTGGGGCGGTGGCGTTTACTTCCAGCGTGCTGATGCCGTTGTTCTCGGAGGATATTTCACGGCGGTTTGCGATCGAGCGTTTTGGGCAATATGCCTCTTCTGATGAGGCCTCAATGCTGGAAATTTTACTGGCGATTCTAACCAAACCAGGAGCTTTGCTGGGAACCATCTCTAGCAATCCTCACATTAAGCTGTTTTACGTGTTCATTCAGGTACTGCCGTTGGCCTTTGTGCCGCTGCGATCGCCCTGGGCATGGACGATCGCGGGGTTTCCCTTCCTGCAACTGTTGGTGCAACGGGGCCAGTCGCCTTTGTCTCTGCACATTCGCTATGCCATCACCCTAGTTCCAGGGTTGTTCTATGGGTCGATTCTTTGGTGGGCTCAAAGGAGCGATCGATTTCAAAAGAAGTTTCAGCGCTTCTGGAAAGGCTGCATTGTTCTGTCGGTGCTCATTGCCTTTTGCTACAGTCCCTACGACGCTTTCTACTTTATCTTCCCCACTTCCTATCAGCCCTGGGTCTACGTTTCGCTGCCGCGCCAGTGGGAACACGTCAGCCAACTGAATCAGTTCATCAAACAAATTCCCCCCGATGCCAGCGTCTCAGCCACAACCTATGTGATTCCTCACCTGGCCAGTCGGCGCGAGCTCCTGCGGGCCCCATTTTTGGAATTTCGCAACGACCAGAAGCAAGTGGAACCTGTGGACTATATTCTGCTTGATCTGTGGCAACTGGAGCGCTATTCGGTGGTGTTCAGGGCAGAGCGAAGCAATCTGCAAACTCTGGTTCCCCTGGTAGAGCAACTGCAAAGTCAGAACAAGTACGGCATCACCGGACTGAGTGATCGAGTGATTCTACTGCAACGCAATCAACCTACAGAGCCAAAGCTCCGGCAAGATTGGGCCCAGCTACGCCAAGAATACGAGCAGCTACTTCGCTCCTATAGCCAGAAGAAATCAGCAGGTACGCAGGCAAATCCTGATTTCTCAAAGAAGCCTGAAATGTGACTTTTGCGTGTCGGGAAAGGAATCCTTCTGGTTCCTACTCGTGATCAAGCACAATCCGAGTTACGCCTGTGCCGGGGTAGTAGTGCCCCAGAATCTCGGTGTAGCTCGCCCCCTTCTGGGCCAGGGCCAGTGCCCCCAACTGGCTCATGCCACGACCCTGAAAAGCTTCCGCCACGATCGCATCAGATGCAGCATACAGCGATTCCACTACACCCCCCTTATAGCTGACAAACTGCCCAGAGGTAGCGTTGACTGCCTGCCGCATTGGGCCGGCCTCTCGCTCAATGCCGCTGTAGACCTGATATTGCTCGGTTGCGCCTAGATGGTAGAAAGAACTAGCAGGGCGAAAATAATGAGCTAGGGCGTAGGAACGGGCAGCGATCGCCTGAGCTTTTAGCGACTCGATCGGCCAACTGGGAGACACTTCACTGCCCACAACGCTGTAGAGATAGCTGGCCATGTCTACGTAGTTCACCGCCCACAGTCGCCCCTGAGAAGCCACCAGCATCAGCCGTCCCCGATAAACTCGATTGCCCAACGTAAAGCCACTGTTCCTTGGCTCTACTGAAACGATCGACGGCAGTTGCAACCCTCCTAAAGTGATCCCCGTGCCATCAGCTTGGGCTGTGGAAGGCGTGTCTGCCCCCAGTTCACCCAATCGATTGCCCTTCTGATCCAGAAGATCTGCTCCGGCCGTCGAGCCGATCGTCAGCGCTGGAACTCCTTCTGCGATCGCAACGTGCATCTCAATCACTGAGTCCACTGGAGCGGTCGCCGCTTGGAATGCAGCCTTGCCCTTGCGGTTTAGCTCTTCTTGTTCCTGAGTCAGCACAGGCTTGCCGTCCACAGTCGCTGGCACAGGCGTGGGCTTGGGCAAGGCAGGTTTGAGGGCAGGTGATGGCGCTGGACTGGGAGGGATGGCGGCAGGAGGAAGAGGAGCAGGACTAGCAGGAGCGATAGCGATCGCCGGTTTTGGATCTGGGGTAGGTCGAGCTAGGGTCAGAGCCGCGATCGGAATAGCAGCCAACACGGGCAACAGCAACCAGGGACGCTGCTGCAAAGACTTGAACCGAAGGGATTTGAACCAGGAGGGCATAGGAAGTTTTGGGGCGAGCTAGATTAGTTCGATTCTGTCTCCTACTACTCCATTGTGATTATGGATTTGCGCTAGTGTCTCAATTATCTGTCAAAACTATTGGGAGAGTTAGGATGAACCTTGCAAAGGGAGCAATGACAGCGGACGACTTTATGCGGCAAGCAGGCGCTAGATCAGAAGAAGGCGATTACCTTGGCGCAGTTCAAAGCTATGGCCAGGCAATCCAGCTTGCTCCAGATTATGCTAGAGCCTACGGCAATCGAGGATTAGTCCGATTAAATCTTGGCGATAAGCGTGGGGCACTGGAAGATTGGCAGAATGCAGCTAAGCTGTTTCTGACCCAAGGCAGCACGACCAACTACGAGATGGCGCTGGGATATATTCGTAAGTTGGAGAGTAATAAGTAGAGGACATCTGAAGTTCAACTTCACTCGATCGGGCAGCATAGCCTAGTGGAGCAGTCCAGCCTCCAGCCTTGCCTAGCAAACACTTAGTGGCGCTGCATAATACGGATGGATTGAGGTTAACTTTAACCACTACTCAATACTCCCCCCACGTAATTCTCATCCTAGACCTCCCTTAGAGAACCAAAAACCACCTCTCCTTCCACCCTTCAGGGAGAGGCAATCACCTTAAGAGTCAAGCGAGTCTGGCAGCCTAAACAGCAGGTGGGCATAAAGATCCATGAGGGGTAGCTTGTGACGCACGGCAACAGTGTTGCCCTGTCCAGCATTTACCGTACCGCGGATACTTGCCCTGACTTGTGTACTTAACTTGCATCTGTCCACGATCGCAGTACCCCAACGCGATTCCACCAAGGGCCGAGTTTCTAAGTCGAGAGTTGACCGAGTTCGAGCAAGAGCGCTAACACAATAGCGGCAATCACCTTGTCCACTCCTAGAACTCCTCTGAGTCGGATGTGGCTGATGTGCTATGGCCATAGCTCTGCCGTTGGGCGATCGTTTCTTCTTCCTCTACTCGCCATCTTCCTCCCGCTTGCCATCCTGATAAGGTTTAATTGAGCTTGTTTTGGTGATTAAGCTTGCTGGGGCGGCCAGCACCAGAGCAGCGACCTGTGGGAGGAGTGGACGTGGACAAAGAAAATTGGCTGTTGGGGATTCTGGGTGGCGCTGGAATCCTGTTTCAGATTGGGACGGTCAGCGCAAATCCGATCGCCCCACCACCTCAAAAGTCAGCGCCTGCTACGATCGTCACGCCCTTGCGCTCCTCGGACAATTCCGAAGAGGTGATGGAGCAGGTTCAATCAGTGGACGAGTTGAGCGATGTGCGCCCAACAGATTGGGCTTATCAGGCCGTGAAGGCTCTGGCTGAGAAGTACGGCGTGATCTCTGGCTATGCCGATGGGACTTTTCGGGGCGATCGTCCCCTCAGTCGCTACGAATTTGCAGCAGCAGTGCGGCAGGTAATAGGTCAGATCGAGCAGCAGTTGAACCGGAGCGACATCGCGCAACTGCGAGAAGATTTTGCTATTCTGCGGCGGCTAGTCGAAAGCGACAACGCGATCGCTGCTGACCTACGACAACGGCTCGACCAACTGGATACTCAGGTCGCCCAACTGACTCAGCAGCAGTTCTCCGTCACCACCAAGCTGACCGGACAGACCGTGGGCGTACTGACCGATGGCTCCAACGCCAATGCCACTGTTCTTTCTCGCACTCGCCTGACTTTGCGAACCAGCTTCGCGCCTACTGATTTGCTGGTGACTCAGCTAGAGGCAGGCAACAACGGCAACGACGCGATCGGCAAGGCTCACGATCGTCGCCAGAATCTGCTGGGCACTCAGGGACTTTTGGGCGGTGGCGGTGGCGCAGACTATGTGGGCTTTAGCAGCAGCATCCGCATCAGCAAGCTCTACTACACCTTCCAGCCTGCGAAAGATCTCAGCCTCACCGTGGGGGCCAGACTCTCACCACGGGATTTCATTGACTACAACCGCTACGCCAACGACTCTGCCACCAACTTTTCCTCCAGCTTTTTTGCCAACAATCCTTTGATCGTGCAGAACCCGATCGACCGACTCGGTGGAGCAGGAGCAGTCTTGATCTGGAAACCAAGTACCTTACCTTTAACGCTGCGAGCGCTCTATGTAGCTGCCGATGCCGATCGTCCCAATGGTGGCATTACCGAAGGCGGACTGTTAGGCGATCGCAATCAAGGCAGCCTGGAACTGGAGTACTCGGTGCAAAGGAATTTCACGGTGCGGTTGCAATACACCCAGGCGACCGTCAATAACACCGACATCTCGGCTGGCGGCATCAACGCGGAATTGCTGCTGAACCGTCAGTTTGGCGTTTTTGGGCGGTTTGGCTTTGCCCACTATAACGGCTTCAACACCGCGCTGGGGCGAGATTTAGATCTACGCCCGAAAACTTGGGCGATCGGCGCGACGCTGCGGCGGGTGTTTATTCCTGGCTCCACACTGGGTATTGCCGTGGGACAACCATTTGTGGAAGACGATCTGGGCAACGCTACCCAAACGAACTTCGAGTTCTACTACAGCTTTCTGCTCAACGACAACATCAGCTTTACGCCTACGCTGATGCTAGTCACAAACCCCAACAACCGCGCCAGCGATTCGGTTTTGCAGTGGGCAGTGCGAGTAGTGTATTCCTTCTGAACCTCTGCCCCTGGTTTGCTCTAGGGGTTAGCTGCTCTAGGGGTTAGCTGACGCTCCCACAAACACCACACGAAGTCGATCGCGCTGGAAGCTTCCCGGAATCGTTACTTCAGAGTTGGCTTGGGGAACAGCAACGCACCGCGCTGTTTTTGAGCCTTCACTGTGAGCGTTGAGGGCGGTGATGTAGAGAGTGGCCCGTCGTTCTTGCACCTCGGAGTGGGTGATCAGAGGCAACAGGGAATCGAGGCAACCTTGCAGCTTGAAGTTCAGTGTCACTTTTGTGGCGGCTCCTGAAGTTGCCTTATCTTTTGGAACTCGGATAACCTGAACATTGCGAATTTCGCCAGCGATCGGAGTCAATCCGATCGTGTCAGACGGTGGCGTAATCGTTTCTGGTGAGGACAACTGGGCCGCAGCGCTGGACACGATCGAAGTGGTTGCGACGGCGGCGATCGCAAAGCCTAAAATGCGAGGGATCATTACTATCTCTCCAGTAAAAATCGCTCCTCAGTCACTCAGCGAGAGCTTGTGAGGAACAGTAGCTAAAGGCAAGACGCGCCGGAGTTACCTAAAAGTTCCGCTCCATCTCTTTCAATCATCTGCAACCAACTTGCTCTACAGATAGTGGTTTTAGATAGAAAAAACTCGCTTTAGCCACAATACTTGGATTCTCTCAACCGGCTTCGAGAAGAGGGTCATTTTTCCAGTCGATGTCTGACACTCTTTCAAGCAATATTCTCGACAAAAATTTCTGTTTCAAGCGCTTGAATCTATGTCATTCTATTGAATAGTACATTGGATCTAAACAGTTTGTCCTGCGATCGAAGCTTCCAAAATTGTTCATTGATCACCTCAAATAAGCTAGTTCTGCCCTCGCATAAACCGTAAAAGTGATGGTTGCTCAACTTCAGTCCCAACTCAAATTCGCCCACCATCCGCCGCAAATTGTTTGGGAATCGGATGATCGATCGTCTCAGCTTTATCACGGAAACAGCCTGGAATTGATGGAGAAGTTGCCTGAAGCCAGCGTGGATTGCATCTGGACAGATCCGCCCTACAACCTCTCCAACGACGGAACAACCTGCGTCAATGGTCGGCAGGTGAAGGTCAATAAGGGCGAGTGGGATCGCAGTCGAGGAGTCGATCGCGACCATGAATTCAACCTGAGCTGGTTGGCCGCTTGCCACCGTCTGCTGAAACCTACTGGAACAATCTGGGTGACAGGAACTTTGCACGTCTACCCCTCAGTTAGCTTCGCTATGCAGCAGTTGGGCTTTCGCATTCTCAACGATATTATTTGGGAAAAACCAGCCCCACCCCCCAATTTAGGCTGCCGTTGCTTCACCCACTCCACCGAGTTGATTCTGTGGGCCACAAAAGCTCGAAAAGGCAAGGACTTCTACACCTTCAACTACGAAGCAATGAGGGCGGAGAATGGAGATAAGCAAATGAAAAATGTGTGGCGGATGTCTGCCCCCAGCAAAGAAGAAAAACGCTATGGCAAACACCCGACACAGAAGCCGATCGAGTTAATCTCACGCTGCCTGCGGGCTAGCACGAAGCCTGGCGATTTTGTGTTTGATCCGTTTGCAGGTTCTTCTACAACCGGCGTAGCGGCTTTGGAATTGGGACGGCGCTTTATTGGCTGTGAAGCTGACGCTAATCATGTGAATTTATCCCGCGATCGACTTTCTAACTGTCAGAGAACTCTTACTCAGACGGTGGTGTTCTAGACCCGTTGATACTTCGCTCAGGAAGCTTTGCTGGATGGGCTTTCGTGAGTTAGAACAAGCTAATGAAAATTAGAGATAAGAACTCCTTCAAGTCAGGATTTTCAGTTCTCCACTTTAAACTGCTCATTGCCCTAAGTAATAACTCGCCTCGTGAGATTGAGTCCTAGGTAATGCACTTACGTAAAGGACAGAGAAAAAAGTCTGCTTCTGGAGGCCTTACCTGATAAGACCTTGTAAGAATAAAGATTATTCTTCATCCTTTACGAAATACCACTACCGAGTCCTAGTCGCTCATTGGCGTTGGCACAGGAGTACCCCAAACCACGATCGCGAATCTGTCCAGGCTTGGAGCGGGTGGAGGGTGTGCTGCTTTAGATCGCTGATTAGGGTGGGGAGGTGAAATTTGCGCGAAATTTCGGTGCGGATGGTTTCTTCGGCCGCCAGAGACGTTTTGAAGTTCAGTTTCTGTAGGGTCACTGTTTGCGATCGCAGGCTTTTTAGGTGCATTTCAACCTGATGGTCGATCGTGTTATAGAAAGCACAATGGGTAAATTGAGCGGGATCAAAATCTCCCTGAAAGCGCTGATTCAGGTGGTCGAGCAGATTGAGATTGAACTCGGCTGTAATGCCCTGCGCGTCGTTATAGGCTGCTTCCAGAGTTACCCGCTCTTTCTGCAAATCCACGCCCAGCAGAAAGAATTCTCCTGGCTTCAACGCTTGCTGAATCTGGTGCAAGAATCGATCGCACTCCGCCCGATTCAAGTTGCCGATCGTGCTGCCCAAAAAAATCACTATTCGGCTTTCCAGTTCTGTGGGAGGCAGTTGAGCCAAGGCTTGCTCGTAGGTTCCGGCCAGTCCGCACAGTTGCAGTTGAGGATATTGGTGCAGCAACTCCAGTGCTGTGGTCTTCAGCATTCCTGCACTCACATCGATCGGGTAGTAGTGCAGAGGAGATTTGAGGTGGCTGTAGGCTTCCAGCAGCACACGAGTTTTGCGGGAACTGCCACTGCCTAACTCTACTAATTCACACGCCCCCGTGAGTTTTGTGATCTCAGCCGCATGGGTTTCCAGGATCTCCTGTTCAGTGCGCGTGGGGTAGTATTCTGGCAGGTCGCAGATCTGCTCAAACAGACGGGAACCACGATCGTCGTAGAAATAGCGACAGGGCAAGGTTTTGGGCGTTTGCTTCAACCCTTGAATCACGTCCACTCCTTCTTCAACCGGGGCTTCATGGGAATCCAAGGCAATCCAACGGAAGCGATCGCTTTCGTGCTGTTCAATAAGCAAAGTGTGAATCTCCGCCTCAGGTGATTGGCTAGGATAGATGGTAGCACCAGCCAATGGCCAGACCGATGTCTACACAGGAATTGGCTTGCAGAAATTGGCTTATGGAATCAGTGGACAGGTTTGTCTAGGGATTTGGTAGCTCCAAGTTCCACTTGGAGCTACCACTTTGGGTAGAAATTGACAAGTGATGAGGTCAATAACCGCCAACAAACACTTTTTACGGGCACACAAGTACAGAAGTGAAAGTCTACAATCGAAGAAAGCCATTCACCCAGTGATCACTCACTCCAACTTAAACTCGAAGCTTTGTCTTAGAGAATGCTGAAGAGCGAGTATAAGAGGGTCTTAGCTACCAAGCAAGACAACCCTGCTGATTTCGATCGACTCAAGTTCTCAACCTCAAAGGAAGATAGCGCTTTTGACTGATGTTGGAGATGGGGTCATCATTGTTAAGTTTGTGGGACGCAATCAGACCCTCGTACTCGCTCGACCAACTTGAACAAGTTGTGTTTGACGTTCGTTAGCTAGATGGGAAACATGAAATTCGAGGATATCTATCAATTTTTCAAAACGCCACCTCCGTTCTACTTGAACAAAGAGCTGGCTGTGTGCTACGTGCTGGCAGTCCTGTCCCGTGGCGATTCCTACGGCACTGAGCTAATTCAGCTTCTGGAAACGGAGTATCCGACCTGCCGACTTTCAGACACTGTTTTGTACAGTGGACTTAAGTTTTTGGAAGATGAATCAATCATTGTTGGCTACTGGAAAAAAGTGGAGGGGCGCGGTCGACCACGGCGGATGTATCAGATCCGAGAGGAGGCAATCCAGCAGTCTCAAGATCTAACTCGCCTGTGGTACGAGTATGTCCGAAATAATCACAAAATTGCTCACTCAAACGGGTTAGCTCCAAGTAGTGGTTGAGGTGCTCCATTTCCTAGAACGTATGTCTAGGACGTATGTCTAGGACGCAGTAGCGTAGATGGAGCTTAGGGTAAATTCGGTGTGAAGCTTAGAACCGTAGCTCGATAGACTTAAACTGGCGGTAAATTCTTTGCTTCAGGCTAGGATCTAATGAGTTATTCAGTTCTCTCTTCCACCCTCTTGCTAACGCTGCTGATGCTCGTTGGGCTGATCTTCTTCATCCGTGCGTCTGTTAAAGACCGAATTCAAGTGCTGAGACTTTCCAGCGCTCAGCCGGAGGAAGTTACTTTGCAGTCCCTTCAAGAGCATTTCGCCGATCGAGCCTACTGGGTAGCGGCTGTTGATCCTGGGCAGAAGCAGATCGCTCTGGAAGGCAATGTGCGCCCCAGTTTGGCTCTAGCAATCTTTCTGTCAGGGCTGGCTGCGATCGGGATGCTTTGTCTGTCTTTGGTTCTGTCGATGCTGCTACCTCAGCTTGGGCTAGCACTTCTAGGTTTAGTATTGCTTTCTCCGATCGCGGGGATCTTCTACTGGCGCAGAGCCGGACGGGCCGAAACCGTTTTGATACAGGTGGAGCCGGAGGAATCTCCCTCGGCCCAAAGTACCATCAGAGTCACTGCTCATCGAGACGAACTCGCAGAGCTTCAACGGGCTTTCCCTTCAGAGGTACTTCAATAGGCCGGAGGTATTTAGGTAAGCTTTGATAGTTTGAGCATTTTTAACCAGGTTAGGTTTAATCATGCTTTGTCTAAACTGAGAAAGCTTTCTAGGTGGTTGTCGTAGGACCTATTTGGAAGAGATTCTCCAATCCCTTGAGAAGGGAGCTTTTGAGGTTCCCTGCTGAGGGGATCAAAACTTTAAGCTTTGAGTGCGTAAATCCCCTGTGGGAATGTCTGTGGCAACAAGCGCAACTGGTGACATAAGCATCTGATGACACAAACGTCTGGATTGGTGGTAGGGGCAGGGCGGGGGATCGGGCTTGAGTTTGTGCGCCAACTGCTCCACAGCGATCGTTATGCCCGTGTCTACGCGACTTACCGCAACCCGCAATCTGAACTGTGGGCGATCGATGATTCCCGGCTGACCTGCCTGCCGATGGACATCACCGACGAAACGCAGATTGCTGATGCTGTGCGGAAGATTCAGGCAGAGGCGACGGCTTTGCACATTGCGGTCAATTGTGTGGGTGTGCTACATGAGGGCGAGATGCAGCCGGAGAAGAGCTTGCGCCACCTCAATAGCGAACAACTTCTGCGCTATTTTCAGGTGAACAGCATTGGCCCAGTGCTGCTGACCAAGCACCTACAACCGCTATTGAAACACGGCGATCGTGCGGTTCTGGCAACCATTTCCGCTAAGGTGGGCAGCATTGGCGATAATGCTTTGGGTGGCTGGTATGGCTATCGGGCCTCTAAGGCGGCGCTGAATATGTTCTTGCGAAGTGCGGCGATCGAGTATAAGCGCACCTGCCCCCGGACGATCGTAGCGCTGCTGCACCCTGGCACAACGGACACAGAACTTTCCCGCCCATTTCAGCGCAGTGTGCCGTCGGACAAGCTATTTTCAGTCGATCGAACGGTGCAGCAGCTCTTGGCAGTGCTGGACAACTTGGAAGAGAAGGACAGTGGCGGATTCTTCTCTTGGGATGGTAGCCTCCTGCCCTGGTAGCTTCAGCTATTTTGGCTCGCGATCGAGGGTAGCTAGGATCTCATTCAGAATTTCCTGCGCTCCTTGTTGACGCAAGCGGTGGGCCAGGTCAGTGCCCAGCGCTTCGGCAGCAGAAGTGGAACCTGTCACTGTGTCTTTGGCAATGCGCTGCCCGTCCAAGCTGGCAACGATGCCCGTTAAAGTCAGGGAATCGCCCTCGGTTGTCGTGTTCACACCGATCGGCACCTGACAGCCGCCCTCTAGTTCCCGCAGGAACGCGCGTTCAGCATAGCAGCGATCGGCTGTGGGTTGATGTTGCAGTGCTTTCAGCAGTTCCAGCACTTCGGTATCGTCGCCTCGGCACTCGATGCCCAGTGCACCTTGGCCAACAGCGTGGAGCGAAATTTCGGCAGGAATCACCTGATGAATGCGATCGTCAAATCCCAGGCGATGCAGCCCCGCGACTGCCAGAACCAGCGCGTCGTATTCTCCTGCGTCCAGCTTGGCTAAGCGGGTGTTCAGGTTGCCCCGCACATCCTTAAAGCCGAGGTGGGGGTAGTGGTGGCGCAGTTGGGCTAGGCGGCGCAGGGAAGAAGTCCCAATCACAGCGCCCTCAGGAAGGGAATCTAGCTGCTTACCTTTGTGACGATCGTGCAGCACTAGGGCATCAGCGGGATTTTCTCGCTGGGTGACGCAGCCGAGGACTAGACCTTCCGGTAGACGGGTGGGCAGGTCTTTGAGAGAGTGAACTGCGAAGTCGATCTCATTTTGGATCATCCCAACTTCAAGTTCTTTGGTGAATAAGCCCTTGTCACCAATTTTGGCTAGGGCTACGTCCAGGATTTTATCGCCCTGGGTACTCATGGTCTGAACTTCAAAGACGCGATCGGGAAAGACTTTCTGCAACTGCTCCTGAACCCAGTAGGTCTGCACGAGAGCAAGCTGGCTCTTGCGAGAACCGATGCGAATGGTGCGGGTGGAGCTTGAAGCGAGGGGCGTTGCGGTCGGAGACATAGATTCAGAACTCAAACGCGATTATGCAGTCACGTTTTCCACCTTACCGCAGTGCGAGGGGCGATCGCGGCTAGTTCTACCTCAACATCGTTACAGATGATTAAGCCTAGAGCCGGGAAAAATCCTTCACGGCAGCGAGTCTTAGCTAGATCTCACTCTGTGGCGCTCATTTCTGTGGTGCTCATTTCTGTGGCGCTCATTTTCGTCTCGTACTGAGTCGCCATTGATTCGATCATCCGCTTCTCTCGCTTCAGCTTTTCCTCTAGCTCCTGAATCTGCTCTCGGCGAGCTTCAAGTTCTAGGGCCCGCCGATCGACCTCCTGACTTTGCAGCGTGAGAGTCTGTCGCCACTGCTCGGCTCGTTCAACTTCTTGCTGGAAGAAAGCTGGCGTAATGCCAGCGCTGAGGAACTTCTGGGTGATATCTAACACCCAGTCTGTGGCATCGGCGATGGCGGTGACTTGGCGGTTGCTATCCAATTCCACTAGAACCAGCAGCCCCTCGCTGAGGTTGCTGGCTTCAGCGGCAAGCACAACATCTTCCTCGGAAGTTAGACCCCAGGCGTATTCCGATCGCTCTTGAGCCAGCAGCCGCAGCCCTGCCTTTCCCAGAAACGCCTTTTTTTGCACCTGAGCCAGATACCGCATTTTGCCTCTCCAGGGTGTGTGAGCAGGGTCAGCAGCACCGTCTAACATCAAACTAAATCGATAAACTAAATCGATCGATTTCAGCGAACAGCATTCATTGCTAGTCAATCCACTGGATGCGCCCGCAACTTGAGCAAAGTATAGCTTTTCCACGGTGAGGAATTGAACTAGACGGCGGGAAGTTAGCGGAGCCTTCACACTTTAGAGCTTTGCTAACCGTTCCCGCAGGATTTCTGACTGTTTTTCTGCTTCTGCCAGAGCCGATCGCGCCCCTTCCACAACCTCCGGCTTGGCTTTGTTAGCGAAGTTGGGGTTGTTCAGCCGTCCCGCCAGAGATTGGCTATCGGCTTCGATTTTCTGAAGATTCTTCTCCAGCTTGGCCTTTAGGGCAACTACATCCACCACCCCTGCCAGAGGGATCAACACCTGCACGGTTCCGATCACGCCCGCCACCAGTTGAGTGTCGGTGAGGGCGGTGGGGACGATCGTCAGGTTATCAACTTTGGCGAGGTTTTGAATGTAGACCTGCCCTGATGTCAGAATTTGGCGTTCGCGATCGCTCTCGCTTTGCAGAATTGCCGTGATCTTGATCCCTGGTTTGATTTCAGCCTCAGCCCGTAAATTGCGAATTGTGCGGATTGTGCCGAACAAAAGTTCAAACTGCTGTTCCAGGTCACGATCGATCAGTTTGGGATCAACTTCTGGGTAGGCACTCACTGCCAGATGGCGATCGTCTCCTGCCTGAGTCAGCGTGTGCCAAATTTCTTCGGTGATGTGAGGCATGAAGGGATGCAGCAGCTTTAAAACTCCTTCCAGAACGAAGGCGAGAACTTGCTGGGCAGTGCGCTTAGACTCTGCATCTTCGCTCTGGAGCCGGGGCTTACTGAGTTCGATATACCAGTCGCAGAAATCGCCCCAGAAGAACTCGTACAAACTCTTCGCAGCCTCACCTAGACTGAAGGTGTCGATCGCGCCACGGGTCTGCTGTGTCACCTGATGGAAGCGGGAAAGAATCCAGCGATCGCTCAGTTCCAGCTTTGCCAACTCCGGCTGACCCAGTTGAGCCGGAGATTGACCGTCCAGGTTCATCATCCCGAACCGAGAGGCGTTCCAGAGCTTGTTGGTGAAGTTGCGAGAGGCTTCCACCGAAGCGGATTCATCGGTTTTGCGATCGTACTCCAGTCGAATATCCTGGCCAGCTCCCGCCACCTCCCGAATCAGGGTATAGCGCAGAGCATCGCAGCCGTATTTGTTGATCAGCAGCAGGGGATCGATGCCGTTGTTGGAAGATTTAGACATTTTTTTGTTGTTTTCGTCCCGCACTAGCCCGTGAATGTAGACGGTCTGGAAGGGCATCTGTCCCGTGAAGTGTTCCGCCATCATCGTCATGCGGGCTACCCAGAAAAAGATGATATCAAAGCCCGTTACCAGCGTTGTCGTGGGATAGTAGCGGTGCAGATCCTCGGTGTCAGCCGGCCAGCCTAGGGTGGAGAAGGGCCACAGACCGGCGGAGAACCAGGTATCTAGCACATCGGGATCTTGGACAAGCTGCACATCTGCACCGAACTGAGCGATCGCTTTCTCCTGGGCTTCCGCCTGATCCATCGCCACCACAAACGGGGTCGAATCTACAATTTCGCCGCCGGTTTCGCTGACGGCATACCACGCGGGGATCTGATGCCCCCACCAAAGCTGGCGCGAGATGCACCAATCCCTCAAGTTCACTAGCCAGTCACGGTACACTTTGGCCCAACGATCGGGGACGAATTCTGGCGAGTTCTGCTGATCCAGAAAGGCCAAGGTTGGTTCTGAGAGCGGCTTGATTTTGACGAACCACTGGGTTGAGAGCAGAGGTTCCACTGGAACTTTGCCGCGATCGCTGTAGGGAACGCTGTGCTTGTAGTCCTCAACTTTGACCAAGAATCCGCCGCGATCGAGGGCTGCTACTACGTTCTTGCGGGCCACGAACCGATCCTGTCCAACGAACTCTCCGGCGTTCTCGTTCATTGAGCCGTCTTTGTTCATCAAATTAAT
>DATNQR010000081.1:0-2938 GCA_036703905.1 Thermosynechococcaceae cyanobacterium | reverse complement strand
ACCTCAGAGGGTATCCACTGCTGATGAATCGTTACGTTGAATAGCTGAACTGTACAGACGAACAAAATAACTGCATTCGCAGACCATTGAGATAGCTCTACCCAGTGATTCTCCAGTAGTCTCGGCCAATTTTTGATGGTGTTCATGGATTTGCATCGACCCAGGTTTCCTGTAGTTACAGCAAGGCCATGCTGCCAGACTCTAAAGTAACATCCGGAAGATTACAAAGCATCTCATCCCACGTACTTTGAGCCTGCAAAGCTTCTACAACAACTTGAAGCGGCTCTGGAAGTATATATGGGAAATCGGCTTCTTCAAGCAACTGAGTGTTGAAAGCTAACTGCTCTTGCGGTGGAGTAAACTGCGCGTCGACCCCTTGTCTATTGCCTCTCGCATCAACTCGATACCAACCAAACTCAGGTAGATAGATTGCGTTGAAACCGTGCAAACTATAGGGCGCACCTTTATCGTCAATGCTCAACCGCTGATAACAAAATCCTGCTGGAATTTGGTTCGCCCGCAACAATGCTGCCAACAAATGGCTCTTTGCATAGCAGTAACCTGTCTTGTGTTTAAGTACGTCAGACGCACGGCAGGTAACAGGATTCATCTGGTAGTCGTAGCTGTGGCAGATTTCATCACGTACCCACTCGAAGCACGCTTTCGCGATGGCCTCAGACGTTTGATGCGGTGAAGCAATTTTCTCAGCGAGTTCTAAGGTCGCTGAATCTTGCCAGTCAATGACATCACTAACCTGGAGAAACTCTTCCATCTTGGCAGGTAGGCTACTAGAACAGAGATAGCACTTTCAGAACTGTCCCCGCCAGATTGAGCAAGACAATTCCTAGGCCGTTGCCGTCCTTTTGTTGCTTGGGCGGCGGTGCAGAGAGTTGCTTGTTCAAAGCTTGGGCGATCGTCCCACGATCGACATCTCCCTGCGCTTTGAACAACTGCTCGGCAGTGGCGGAATCAGCGATCGCCCCTGGCTTATCAGTGGTTTGCAGACGAGAGATAGCTCGACCCAAGTAGGCAGGCGCGAAATTGGGCTTGCGCTCGATCGCCTGGGAGAAATTTTCAATGGCCTTGGGGTGGTTGCCCTGCTCGGCAGATTCTATTGCCCATCGGTAGAATTCCTCCGCCGAGCCTGCCGTCACGGGTAGCCCGATCGCCCCTTGCAGCAGCGTATTTTCCAGCACTGCTCCCTGATGGCTCACGCCGCCCACGTAAGCATTGCGAAGATCCGTGCCGCGCAGCACCGCCCCATCCAACTTTGCTCCGGTCAGGTTGGCTCCAAACAGCGTTGCCCCGCTCAGATCCGCTCCTCGCAGGTCTGCCCCCTGCAAGTCAGCTCGACTCAGGTTGGCTCCGCGCAGGTCTGCCCCGGTCAGGTTGGCGTAGTCCAGTTTGCCAAACGCCAAGCCTGCTCTGGTTAAATCGCACCTAGAGCATTGTCGCGTCGCCAACAGTTGTTGGGTGTGCTGGAAGTTTTCAGCCTGGGCCGGGGTACTCAGGGTGAAAGGCAGGAATAAACCAGCGAGGGCGATCGCAGAAGACTTAAAGTTCATACGCAGAGGCTCATAAACGGGGAGTGAGGCGAAAAGCGCACAGAGTTAGGCTAGGAAGTTGAGTTAAGGATACACGCATTCCTCTAAACGGATTCCAAAGATCAAAGGTTCCGTGAGTTTGATGCCGAGCTACGCCGCTCGCTTGCTCCCAAAAGGCTGATAAGGGCTAAACCAGGGGCGATCGACGGCAGGTTTAGGCAGGAAATTAGCCCTGGAAGCGTTCCTCCAACCACCGATCGACCTCTGCCTCAGATTCCAGAAAGGTCATTTGTCCTGTAGTCGGATCGCTGGCGCACCACCAGACTTGCCCAGAATCTTCCACCATACGCTGAAGCATTGGCTCAGAGGAATTACGGTTTGCGAGCCGCGATCGACTCAAAAACTCCCGCGCTGTTTGCCACAGAAGAGGAGCCAAAGATGGAGCAACAGCCGGACGATCGTGATACCAGCAATTTTCTAGATGAATCACTTGCATTTCCTGACTCAGCTTGGCGGGGGTTGTGCCCCTGAGCGATCGCCAGAGCCAATGCAGCCGAGCCGCAATCTCGCTTAGAAGCTGAGGTGAGTTGGGAAGTAGCTCTAATTCTTGATGAGTTTTTCCTTGAGTTTTCATAAATACGCTCCGTCAAAAAAATAGAAGCGCGTTCCTTCGAGCGTTGCTACTGCCGCTCCTTAGTGACGATCGCAGTGGCCCAGATTGCGCTTCTGGAATTGAAAATTTGTTTCTGTATTCATCGTTACAGAAATTTCTAGTATTTGCAATTTCGTGTACGAATTTCTTGACATAAGGCTTTCTAGCTCCCTAAGTCGAAGGCAGCACAAAACCTGCTGCGGCGATCGTGCAGGACTTACCCTCTTGAATCTGGATTAATTAGCCCATGAGCCAAAGGCTAGAAGCATGATCTGACGTTACTCCGGGCTGCGCTTAGATCGCACGATCGACCAACCTATGAGCCACGTTCACGCTTCCACTGAAGCAACCAGAAGGGGCAGTCACCTGGTAACTACAAATTTATCCTGGTGTCATTAACAGCAATGGTTCAGCAACAATCGCCAAGTCTTAGTAGCACAGTGTGGGCGCGTGACCCCCGCTGTGCTACTGCTAGTGTGCCTACTTTTATGTCGTGAGGCCTTTAGCCTAGAAGTGCCGCACGATCGCCTCGGCAAACTCTGAGCACTTCAACGGCTCCACGGGCGGCTCCAGCAATCGGGCCAGGTCGTAGGTCACTTCCTGATGGGAAATAGCCGCACCAAGACCTTTAGTGATCAGATCGGCGGCTTCTTGCCAGCCGAGATATTCCAACATCATCACGCCAGAGAGAATCAGGGAGCCAGGATTGACCCGATCGAGTCCTGCGTGCTTGGGGGCTGTG
>DATNQR010000080.1:0-7026 GCA_036703905.1 Thermosynechococcaceae cyanobacterium | reverse complement strand
TCACTCCCCGTTGATGGCTGAGGCT
The DNA here is from genome assembly GCA_036703905.1 of Thermosynechococcaceae cyanobacterium. Lineage (GTDB taxonomy): Bacteria > Cyanobacteriota > Cyanobacteriia > Leptolyngbyales > Leptolyngbyaceae > DATNQR01. The sequence continues at coordinate 7,001 of DATNQR010000080.1, read as the reverse complement.
GCCGCCGAATTCAATCAGGAGTTAGAGGCGATCGACTTCCACACCGCCCAGATTCCGGTGCTGTCCAATACTGATCCCATGCCAACGACTGACGCGATCGCGCTCAAATCTCGCCTTAGCCGTCAGATGACGGGAACTGTCCGGTGGCGCGAGATTTCTCTTCAGTTACCTGAAGTTGGCGTGGAACGCATTATTGAAGTGGGGCCTGGCAAGGTTCTCCTCGGCATCATCAAACGCACCTGCCCCAACTTGACTCTGGAGAACGTTGGTGGCCTCGCCGATTTGCCCTAGCTCATTGGCATACTTGCGACGATCGCCCTCAAACGCTCGCTCTTCTGTCCAGACTCTGGCTTGGACGCTCGACTGCAAGAGCGTCCAAGCCAGCGATCGTCTGTAGGAAAAAGCGAAGGTTTAACCCAACTAGAGGAGTGCAAATGTGTTGAGTTAGTGGAATGGAGTCGTGTTGATGAGGGTAAGCATCGGACGAAAATTAGAGTAGGCTTGGGTCAACGATCGCTCACCTTTCCATCCTCATGCTTCTCAAGCCGGATCTAAACGCGGGAATTTCAACCGGAGTCAAGTACTGGTTGTTCTTCATGCTCGCGCTTTTTCTGCTGCGGTATGACCCGCCTCTGACCATTGTTTTGGGCGCGATCGGCGGTCTTGCGGCTGGCTTTGTGGATGCCTGCCTGAAAGCAAAGCCTGAAGAAGGGCCCGCTAAAGAAGATAAACCCGCCGACCAATCCGATCTAACTGGAGACTCTTCTGGTTCTAGAAGAAAATTCGATCGCTATGGTGTTGGCGCAATGCGGACTCGCCATCAGCCGCCCAAGGCGCAGCGGTTCGATTTCTTCTTCCGGCGACGCAAGTAAAATCGCCCACCGATTCCCGAAGCTAACTCTGAAGAATAGAGCTCTGAAGAATAGAGATCAGTTGGTAGCTATCTGCGTTTTTCTCAATGCTCGATCGTCACTTCTGCGTTCGATACATACCATTACAGAAATCAATGTTTCGTCTCACGTTTTGGCAAAAGCAATGTGATAAAAGTATGAGAGTAAGCAAAACTTGAAAGGTCTGACCACCGCAAACAGTCCTTGATTTGTCAAGGTTGGGGGTCTTGAGTCTCCGGTATTCGCGATCGTTGAGGTAACTTCAATGAGCCAGATCCTACTAGAATCTGTCTGGCTAACTCTGTGCTGTTCACTCTTAGGCGCAATCCTATCGGTGGTCTGGATTTTCCTCAATTACCCGTACCTCTGGACACTCGCAGCGCTACGCCCAAACGATCGTTCTGGGAGTAGCCCTGATGGGTCTTAACCTGGTCTTTCCGATGCTGTCGCATATGCAGCTTGTCACCTCCTTAAGTTCGCTGCTCGTCGGTAAAACGATCGCACAGTCTTAGGGGTCGCTTGACCTGTTTATCTATCAGTTTGTTCACAAGCTTATCCACTTAATCAGAGAAGACAAATGCTGAAAAGACGAAATGTGCTGAGGTTTGGTGCAGGCGCGATCGGAACCAGTGCAATGGTTGCCATTGGCTCAAATCTGAATGCAGCAGAACCCACCCCGGCAGCGGCTCCAGAACAGGTTAAAAAACAAGACCTCACCCCGGAGCAAGCGATCGAACTACTGCTGGAAGGCAATCGTCGCTTTGTCGATCGCAAGCAGAAGTACCCCAACCAAACGCTTGGTCGTCTAGTCGAGGTTGCTAAAGGTCAGAAGCCGTTTGCGGCGGTACTAAGCTGCGCCGATTCACGGGTTCCCGCAGAAATTGTGTTTGACCAGGGCTTGGGCGATCTGTTTGTCTGCCGAGTTGCGGGGAACGTTGCCACTCCTGAAGAAATCGGCAGTCTGGAATTTGGGTCGCTGATTCTAGGCACAAAAGTAATTATGGTTCTGGGTCACAAGCGCTGCGGAGCCGTAGACGCAACGCTCAAAGGCGCATCGGTTCCCGGTCAGATTGGCTCACTACTGGATGCAATTCGCCCAGCCCTACAAAAAACCAAGCCGAAGGTTGGCGGGGTGCAACTCGAAGACGTGACCAGAGAAAACGTTCGCTATCAAATTGAAAAGCTGAAAACCTCACCTGTCATCACTCAGTTGATTCAGGACGGCAAGCTGAAAATCATCGGTGGCTACTACGACCTGGATACCGGAGCTGTGACCAGACTTGTTTAAGAGGCTGTTTGAAAAGTGGGTAGCAGACTCCATAAGTCGTGGTTTCGACACTGCCGAGGCGAGGACGATGTGCTGATCGAGCTTGCGGTGAGTTTCCAGCGATCGATGTACTGCGTCACTTCGGCCGTGATCTAGGCGCTGCAAACTGCGCTAAGGATATTCAAAACCCGGACTATCGGTAAAACAGATCACCACGCTCTAAGATCCTCACCACACGCTAAGATCCCCAGCATCTCGAAAGATGCTGGGGATCTGGCTTTGTCAGCGGTCTTGTTCTGACCAAATCTTCAATTTTTCAGAACCTTTCTGAGCGAACGAACCCAGAGTGATACGATCGCTTTCAAGCTAGGGGTGTCTGGTAATCCAGGCTGAGAAAGACCCTTAGAACCTGAGACTGGGTAATACCAGCGGAGGGAAGCTGTTTATTTTGGAGAATCGAATATGCGGACAGAATGGATCGCCAAACGTCGCGGACAAGAGAACGTGTCCCAGATGCACTATGCGCGTCAGGGTTTGATCACCGAAGAGATGGACTACGTGGCTAAGCGGGAAAACCTCCCAGCCGACTTGATTCGGGATGAAGTGGCGCGGGGCCGGATGATCATTCCGGCTAACATCAACCACACGAATCTGGAGCCAATGGCGATCGGCATTGCATCCAAGTGCAAAGTCAACGCCAACATTGGCGCGTCGCCCAATTCTTCCAATATGCAGGAGGAAATCGACAAGCTGCATCTAGCGGTCAAGTACGGCGCGGACACGGTGATGGACTTGTCCACCGGCGGTGGCAACCTGGATGAAATTCGGACTGCGATTATTAACGCCTCGCCTGTACCGATCGGCACGGTTCCGATCTACCAGGCCCTCGAAAGCGTCCACGGCAACATCGAGAATCTCACTCCCGATGATTTTCTGCACATCATCGAAAAGCACGCCCAGCAAGGCGTGGACTACATGACCATCCACGCCGGGATCTTGATCGAGCATCTGCCCTTAGTGCGCGATCGAATCACGGGCATCGTCTCGCGAGGCGGCGGCATCCTAGCTCGGTGGATGCTGCACCACCACCAGCAAAACCCCCTCTACACCCACTACAACGACATCATCGAGATCTTCAAGCGCTACGATGTCTCGTTTAGCCTGGGTGACTCGCTGCGTCCCGGCTGTCAGCACGATGCCTCCGACAAAGCGCAACTGGCGGAACTGAAAACCCTGGGCCAACTGACCCGCAAAGCCTGGGAACATAACATTCAGGTGATGGTGGAAGGGCCCGGTCACGTCCCGATGGATCAGATCGAGTTCAACGTCCGCAAGCAAATGGAAGAGTGCTCTGAAGCGCCGTTCTACGTGCTAGGCCCCCTGGTGACAGACATTGCACCAGGCTATGACCACATCACCTCGGCGATCGGAGCGGCCATGGCTGGCTGGTACGGAACCGCGATGCTGTGCTACGTCACGCCGAAGGAACACTTGGGCTTACCTAACGCTGAGGACGTGCGGAACGGTCTGATCGCCTACAAGATTGCTGCCCACGCGGCCGACATTGCCCGCCACCGTCCGGGCGCGCGCGATCGCGATGACGAACTCTCTGCCGCCCGCTACAACTTCGACTGGAACCGTCAGTTTGAGCTATCCCTCGACCCCGAACGGGCCAAGGAATACCACGACGAAACGCTTCCGGCGGACATCTACAAAACTGCGGAGTTTTGCTCCATGTGTGGGCCCAAGTTCTGCCCGATGCAGACAAAAGTGGATGCTGATGCGCTGACGGAACTGGAGAAGTTTCTGGCTAAGGAAACTGTCGCAGCCGTCTAAGTTGTAGTTGGTTGAAATTGATTGAAATTGAGCGATCGTTCCTCTGTAAAAAGTGGGGCGATCGCTCTTCTAATTTCGCTACTCCTATTGTTGAGATGCAGCGATCGCTCAGGACTGGAGACTTAAACAATGAGTCAAGAAAGCTATGAAAAATGGCATCCCCTAGAGCATCTACCAAAATGTTTATACGGAGTTTCTTTAATTACCAATAGAGACGGTGATTTATTAATTATTTGTCATTGCGCTGAAGACTTTGGGAGCGATATTCTGCTTAACTTTGGATACCTTCGTGCCTATCAAGTACACGAAGAGTTTGCTCACCCCTGGTTAGACATCTATCCTAACTTTGACTTTGATCTTCCAAAAAGTTCACAAGGAGGGTTCACATTCCCATTTCTGAAAGTTAACGATTCTATATGGCTGAATACATTCTCCGAGATCAGACGACTAGCCTTGCCGAACAATCCACTGCACTTGTATATTATTACTCTCGGTCAGTCTGTAGATATTCTGTGTGCAGACTATCCGAAAGCAAAATTAGTGAGCAGGAAAGCGGTAGAACAGCTATTCAACGCGATCGAAGTATTTGGGGCCGCATGAACTTACCTCCTACTGTTTCTCGATCAACTTCGATCACCCTGCTTCTCTCGTTTACTCAATGGCGCTTCGTCGGGCAAAGACTCGAAGCGCTGAAGCTATCTGGTTTTAGTAGTTCTAGCGAAATACTTAGCGAAACACATAGTTGAAATTAATGCTAACCCGATCGTCCTCGCTCAAAGTTGGCTCTGCTCCATGCTTCAGCCAACTGGGAAAGATCAGCGAAAATCCCGCTTCCGCAGCATGGACGATCGCGATGCAGATTCAGGGAAGAACTTTAGTACCCTTGCTGAGCTACAAGAGTGGCTAGTGCAGATTTGAGGCATTGACGACTAAGCAGGTGGCTTCATTGACGAGCTACCCCCTCATCCTGGAAGCTCCATTCCATGAAGCTTCTAGTCAGATTGGTATCAACACACATCTGAAGCTAGCGATCGCCACATCACTCTATGCACCGATCGTCCGAAAAAGCTTGGGAAGAGGCAGTTTCGGCAGAATGGTGACTCTACGCTAGGCGCTCAAGCATGATGCGAATCGATGGAGCGAGTTGACAATTCCTGAAATCTGCGTTTAATGGAACCCGCACGGGTTGAGGCTAGGGCGTGTTCCATTTTCTGACAAAACTTGATTACCCACTGCGCGAAACTCTGCTGGGACTGCGACGCGGCGGTTGGATGAACTGGGCAGCCGTTAGCACTGTCACGGTGTTGCTGTTTCTGTTCGGGGTTTGCCTCCAGTCCTCCTGGCAGCTCGAAGGACTGTTGAATCAGTTTGGCAGCCAGCTAGAGGTATCGGTCTACTTGACGACTGGAGTGCAAGCTGAGGATGTGCAGTCGATCGTTGCCAAACTGCCCGAAGTCACCGCCATCACCGCCGTTCCCAAAGAAGCTGCCTGGAAAACTTTGGTGCAGGAACTCGGACTCTCGGATATCAACAGCGCAACTCGCCAGCTTGAGGGCAATCCGCTTGTGGATGAGTTGAGGGTGAAGGCTCGATCGTCCCAAGAAATGCCCAGTCTGGCTCAAAAACTGTCCAAGCTCAAAGGTGTGGAGAACGTCCAGTATGTGGACGAGGCGGTGCAGCGAGTCAGTCAACTCAACCGAGGACTGAACTGGGTCAGCCTAGCAGTGACTACACTGCTGACCCTGACCGCGATCGGCGTGATCACCACGACGATTCAGCTAATTGTGATGGCGCGGCGGCGAGAAATTGAAGTGATGCAACTGGTGGGCGCGACAAGCCTGTGGATCTACCTGCCGTTCATTTTGCAAGGGCTGACGTTGGGCGTAGTTGGAGCAGCGATCGCTTGGGCACTCCTCGTCAGCCTGCAACAGTTCCTCAAAAATCTCCTGATCCAGCAGCCAGAGTTTGTACAGTTTCTCGCTAACGGTTTGCAGCTCAACCCAGTTCAGCGCTGGCTTTTGCCCTTGATTTTGCTGTGCTTTGGCGGGACTGTTGGCCTCTTGGGTAGCCTGTTTGCTGTCCGCAAGACGGCGTTGAGGTAATTTGAGGGCGAGGCGGCTCAAGCGGGATTTTCGTTGACGGGGAAGCGATCGATCAGCGCGATCGCTCGCCGAGCGTTGCTCTTGAGCGTCGCTGAGATATGGGGCACATGGGGCACTTGCGACAGAAGATCCAGCGTCCGCCGCAAAATTCGCACCACATCGCCCTCATCTAAACTGGTGTTGCCGCAGAGTTCCGCCCAATCAGTTCCCAAGGCCCACTGCTCCACCAGTCCCACTAGCTCAAACTCCAACCACACGGGCATTGCAACCTCATGCCGTCGTTGCAGTTGGAACAATTTACGACGGGTGCTGCGGAGTCCCGCCAGAGCTTCTTCCACCTCACCGGACAATCCATAGCGTGTCCAACTATCAGGGCGAGAAACCTCTGTCACTAAGGCAGCACAGGCAACCGCAAGATGATGAGGGTCGAGGGGATCTAGCTCACCAGACATTAGCGCCAAGCCCAACCACAGCTCGTTATCGCCCCGGATGGCGGCGGTGGCTTGCCCTAGCTCAGTCGGTTGGGGATGCTGGTAAGCCCGATCGTTATTTGTAGGAGATGCAGGCTCCGATGCCACCCGCTAGTGTCTAGAGAACTGCTTGCCAGCGCTCGTCGAACTCTGCCCATCTTCTGAAGTCGCTTCATCTGAGGCAAAACGATCCACCCACTCCAGACAGCCGAAGTGGTGCAGAATTTCAATCAGGCTGAGGAACTCATCCCAGTTGCGGTGGGCCTGACGATCGAGTTTCTCCCGTCGATCCTTGAGTTCCGCTTGAATGGCAGAGATGCGCTTCTGCCGCTTCTGAATGTGAGCACGGTTGCCCCACCGATGCACCGGATGAGCACTGTACTGCACCTCAACTGCCTTCATGCGCTGCATTTGCTCATGCACTTCGGGGGCTGTT
>DATNQR010000079.1:0-5912 GCA_036703905.1 Thermosynechococcaceae cyanobacterium | reverse complement strand
CCCCAACTCCGAGAATACATGGTGGCTCAAGGCTTGCGCTACGAGTGGTGAAGGCGCGATCGCGTCACTCTCCCACTAATGTCCTAAGTTGTCTGTCTACAGCACAAACCCCTGAAGAGCCTATGTAGGTTTCTTCGGGGGTTTGTGCTGTAAGGAACGATCGTGCCAGCTCGATCGGAACTACGCCAGCAGTTCTCCGGTTTCCTGCAAAGAGTGGAGGCGGCGGTAGATACCAGCTTGGTTCAGCAGTTCCTCGTGACTGCCGACCTCCACAATTCGACCCTGATCCAGCACCACGATCGCATCGGCCTCGCGCACGGTACTGAGGCGGTGGGCAATGATAATCAGGGTGCGAGTGCCCAAGAGCGATCGCATCGCCAGTTGAATCGCTCGCTCCGATTCATAGTCCAGGCTGGAAGTGGCCTCATCAAACACCAGCACATCAGGATTCATAATCAGCGCGCGGGCAATACCGAGGCGCTGGCGCTGTCCTCCCGACAGGCGCACACCGCGTTCACCGACGATCGTGCCGTAGCCTTGGGGCAAGCTGCGAATGAACTCATCCGCCTGGGCAATGCGGCAGGCTTCCCAAACTTCCTCCAAACTGGCGCTGGGATTGCCGTAGAGCAGGTTGTTCAGCAGTGTCCCGTTGAACACATCAACTTCCTGATGCACAATCGCTAGGCGTTTACGGTAGGCAGAGATGTCCAAGCGACGGATGTCTTGTCCGTCGATCAAGATGCTGCCCTGGTTTGGCTCAAAGTAGCGGAACAGGAGCTTAACTAAAGTGGATTTACCGGAACCCGATCGTCCCACCAGGGCCACCGTCTGGTAGGGCTGAATCAGCAGATTGATATCTTGTAGAACAGGGTGATCGGGGTTGTAGCCAAAGGTCAAGTGCGACAATTCCACTTTGCCCGTGAAGCTATAAACAGGCGCGGTTTCCGGTTCATACACCAGGTTCCCAGCATCGCTGCCGTTGGGCAACTGCATGAACTCATGGAACCGGATCATGGAAGCGTAGCGACGGGCAAACACCTCAGCCAGTTGGCTGATCGGCTCCACTTCGGCGAAAGCCATGCTGGACACAGTGAGGGTGGTGATGAAGTGCCCTAGGGAAATTCTGCCCTGCACAGTTTCCCAAAGCGTGAAGCTCAGCACCAGAAACACACAGGACTGGACGATCGTCCGCTCAACCATACCCAGCTTCACATAGCCCATGTGAATTCGGTAGTCCACCACTTTAAATTCCCGCTCAAAGCGCTGCCGTTGGCGTTTGAGTTCCTGAGCCTCAGTGGCAAACGCTTTGACAGTTTTGATGTTGGTGATCACCTCCGAAGTGCGACTTTCGGTATTCTCCATGTAGCGATCGAGGTGTTGCTCCTGACCGATTAGCTGCTTCAGCCCCACCAGCGAATAGGACAGAATGGCGATGAAGGAAACCAGCAGCACTAGGGCAATCCGCCAGTCAATAAACCAGATCACCGCAAAGATGCCGAGGACACGAAAGAACTTAGGCAGCAGTTGCCCCGTCACCTCTGGAAACGTCCAGGTGTGATTCGACAATCCCTTAGCCACCCGCGAGGCAATTCGGCCAGGGTTGTTCTCGTCATAGAACTCTAACGGCAGCGTCAGCACTTTTTCCAGGGCCTTGCGGGCGTAGTCGCGGCGGGCCCGGAAGGCTGTGTCCCAGTTAAACCACGGGCCAATCCAGGGCTGGATGGGGGCCCGCCCCACTGACACTATAAAGATCAGTGCCAGCAGCACTAGCAGAGATAAGCCAGTGCTCTCCGACTGGTTCAGCAACCGAGCCGTTGAGGAAACGATCGCCTGGATTGGCGGATCCAGAGATTGACCAGACAGAACATTGAGAATTTGCCCAGTTGCGTAGGGCACAAACAAATCAATAATTTCAAACAGGCTCAACATTCCAACGCTGAAGACCGTGATCCAGCGATAGCGGCTGAAGTAGCCCACGATATCTTGGAATTTCGCCATGATGCCTCCCAGAATGAGCAAATCCTTTTGCCTGTGCGCTGAAACAGGCGGTTCAAGCTAACCGACAGAGACTGCTGGCAAAGATTTGAGGTTAAAGGGGCGATCGCGTTTCGGAGCGATCGAAACCGGCAAGCGTCGAACCTGCACTGAGGTGCTGAGACTAAGGTGCTGAGACTAAGGAACCGCTACAAAACTACATCTGCAAACAAGGAACAAGCCTGGGCCGTCGCAATCCAGCAGAGCAAGCGAACGCTGTGGCGACGTGCAGCAACCAGCCTAACGCACGATCGCTCAGTTTGCCAGCAGAGAAATCTCTGGAGGTGATTCCAGTCCCGCAAGCGATCGGGCGCAAACTGACTGAATATCATCGGGGCAATGGTGCTAGATTAATAAGGTTGGTGTCTCAAGGCTATACGCAGAATTGAAACTTCTTGCTCTGACCGGATACCCCTGGCGACCCTTGTGGTATCTGGAGATGAAACTCAAGCGGCGACGGCAGTGCGACCCAGGCCTTTCTGTGGTTGACCATTGCGAAGCACCCAGTATGAACTGACCGATCTGTAACTTCAGGTTTGCGACTCGTCAAGATTGCTCTGAATCAGGCTTCCAGCTTGGTTTCTTTTGCCTCTCGCAGACTGGATCGGTCATGTTCTCTTTTGGAGAATCTTTTAACTTAAGCCTCAGCGAGTCTTGTTGACTCAAGTAGAAGCTGCCGTGGGATATCCATACCCACGTTTGTCGATCGCAAAACTTCTGCTGCATCGTTTACCGCGTTAGGTAGAGCGGCGATTTTGCGCGATCGTTCTGTCTTCAGCCTTTGCAGTGGAATGCTCTGACAACGCTTCTGCTTTAGGCAGAAGTGGCAGTTTGACTGGGGCACACTCACAATTCTCTCTTCATTTATGCCGTTTACCCTTTCTGGAGTTTCAGAATGTCTCAATCCTTTAGCCATAAAATCGCACCCGCCCCCATGCCCGCTCAGATCAGCGTCGTTGACTTGATCGACGGCTACTTCACCGCCTACAACTCCGCTCGTTTGCGGGAAATTTGCCACCTGCTGAGTCAGGAAGTGATGCAGGAAGGCGTAACCGTGGGCATGAGTTTGTCTGGTGCAATGACTCCGGCAGGCTTTGGCGTGTCGGTGCTGGCTCCTCTGGTTCGCAATGGCTTTGTGGACTGGATCATCAGCACAGGCGCGAATCTCTACCACGATATGCACTATGGACTAGGGCTGGATTTGTACTCCAGCAGTCCCTTTCTGGATGATGTGAAGCTGCGCCAGGAAGGGCGGATTCGCATTTACGACATCGTGTTTGAGTACGATGTGCTGCTGGAAACCGATGCGTTTATCCGCGAGATCCTCAAAGCAGAGCCGTTTCAGAAGCGCATGGGCACGGCGGAATTTCATTACCTGCTGGGCAAGTACGTCTCGGAAGTGGAGAAGCAAGTCGGCGTAAAAAATTCCTGCCTGCTGGCGACGGCCTACGAGTGTGGCGTTCCCATCTACACCTCATCGCCCGGCGATAGCTCGATCGGCATGAACGTCGCTGCCCTAGCCCTGGAAGGTTCTCAACTGATTCTTGATCCCTCCTTGGACGTGAACGAGACAGCAGCGATCGCCTACTGCGCTCGCGACGTTGCGGGTTCCGATCTGGAAGGTAAGAGTGCAGCAGTGATCATTGGCGGCGGCAGCCCCAAAAACTTCTTGTTGCAAACCCAACCCCAATTGCATGAAGTTCTGGGCCTGGAGGAGCGCGGTCACGATTACTTTGTCCAGATCACTGATGCCCGTCCCGATACGGGTGGACTGTCTGGCGCAACCCCCAGCGAGGCCGTAAGTTGGGGCAAAGTCGATCCTGATGAGCTACCCAACACGATCGTCTGCTATACCGACAGCACGATCGCCTTGCCCATCATCACCGCATACATCACCAACCAGTGCGCCCCCCGACCCCTAAAGCGCCTATACGATCGCCGGGAAGCCATGCTGTCCAAGCTGAGAAGGGACTACTTTGCCGCCAAGGAGAACCCAACTCCTTCGGTTTCTAGCCCGATCGCCAGCCCAATCTCTGTGGCAGAGACGCGGGAACTGGTAGGAACCTACCCCTGCGGTACGCCCATTTACAAGAATGGTCACCGCAAATAGAGTTCCAGTGAGTGAGATGCGATCGCTCCTACCTGATGTGGGTGGGGGCGATCGCTGTCTTGCTTGGGAAATATCTCTTTTACCCTTAGCAAGGAAAACAATGACAATTGGGGGTTGAGTCGGGCGATCATTTTGTGTTCAACTACTTAGGACTACCGAAGCAGTCTGGGCGGTTTAGGAACGTTGTTCCACTTTCCCAACCTCCCCAAACACTCTAAAGAACCCCTCTTAAAGCACTCCCTCCTAAAGCACTATGACAAATGTTGTTTGGCAGACGGGCAGCAGTGATCCTGAGAACACTAATCACCTAGCGACGATCCGTGAGTGGTGGTCAGGTTTGAGCGGCAAAGAAGTGACTTGGCGACCACGACAGCTTGTGCCAGCGACGATCGCGGCCAGCGAACTAAATTGGGAATCACAACGGTTTGATGAGCGCTTTGTGCTGACGCAACCCGAACTGCGTGGCATTACACTCTACTGGAGAAAGCCTGATACGACTGATGAGCGCAGCACCACTCCCCACAAGCTGGAATTAGATCAACTCCGACAGCAACTCTATGTCTTTCCACAATCCCAGCAGGAATTGGTGATTCGGATCGGGCTACCGGAGATCACCTATCAGAAATTTGACCTGAACGAGCCGCAGTGGCAATACGACTCCGCCCAGCAAACGCTCATTCTGAAGGATGATAAGCAAGTGATGGAAGTCCGTCTGCATCTCAGCGCCGAAGGCTGGAGCCAACTAAAGCAGCAACTTTGAAACTTTTCGATCGTTACCATCAAGAGTTGTTAGGACACGGCACCTTTGAAGACAGACTCTAGGGCATCTCTGAGGAACCCAGAGCCGATCGGCGCTTGCGAAGCAGACTTTGCTCTCACAGCAAAATGAGATTTCCGGCGGCTTCAAGCTGCCGGAAATCTGGTTGAGCATTGATATTGTGACCACCTACTGCTTACAACACCCCAGCATTGGTCAGTCCGAGGATGATTCCGGCTCCCAGAATGTGACCCAAGCTCATGGTGGCCAACAGTTCCGCTACACCGAAGCCTTCAAACAAAGCAGGAGCTTCTAAAGGCAATTTTGGGCCCACGCCCCGACGCTGGATGGCAGGGCGACCGATCGCCACAGCAAATAAACAAGAAAGCGTCATAATCACACCCACCATTGGCGACCATTGAACTGTGCGCGGGGCTGCCGTTGCCACTGCCAGAAGGGTTGAAGTTAAAAGGGTTGAATGAAGCACGTTTTTATCTCCTGGGTCGATCGTCAATGAGCATTCAATACAATTCAAAAATCATAGCGACCTCGCCAGGACACACTGGAAGAACTCAGCCGTTTTGTCTTAAGAGTTCACATTTGACTGAGTTCTATAGCCGTATGTCTACAGTTGCACGTCGTGTTTCCCAGCAAAGTTGTGAATAGTTCCTGCAAGCGGTGAAGGGAACGATCGCCACGATCGCCAACCTTGCCCTGATAATGGAATCAGATGTCTTGAAAACTCCCCGCCATGCAGACCAGCGATGTCAGATCCCCCGAACGCTCGCGTGAACATCCCCTCAGTCTTGTGAGCCGGATGGTCAGCGTTAGCCGCACTACGGGCGAAACCGATGTGCAGGTGACGCTGAACTTGGACGGAACCGGACAGTGCAGCGCCAAAACGGGTGTGCCGTTTCTGGATCATATGCTGCAACAGATCGCTTCTCACGGACTAATTGATCTGGACGTGCAGGCCACGGGGGACATTGAAATTGACGATCACCACACGAA
>DATNQR010000078.1:0-6827 GCA_036703905.1 Thermosynechococcaceae cyanobacterium | reverse complement strand
AAACACTTTCATGTTTACCGCGCCATAACCTTGCAGGGTTCGATCAAGAACAGCGTTGGGCAGTAAGGGGTACTGAGACAGCGTTCCCAGCACCTCCGACAGCAGTTTTTGTTCTCCCAAACTCGTGTAGTCTGCCACGCTGACTAGAAAAGTCAGGTCGAACCAGCGACAATCTGAGTTCTCGATCGACTCAGATTCCTGGACGTTGTAGCAGTAGAGGTTCAGCCCGGGCCCGTCCTTCTGCCACAGCCGAGGGTGGGCAAAGGAAATCTGCTTTGGAGAAACCTGAGTTAGCCCCTGAGCAAGTAACTCGGCTAAAGTCTGGGAGGCAGCAGCGATCATAGGTCAAGAATCGTGAGATCCGATCTTTCCACCCATACTTTAGGAAAGGAGACCCAGCAGCGAAACTCGACTTTAGTCAGGAATTGGTCAGGCTTTACTTTGCTTGCTGCCTGAAACCTAGAATGCTGACCGGGTTAAACTTCAGTCAAGATTAAGAAGTCTAAAATTTAATGAACTATTCGGGGAAAAAACGGAAATCAAATTTACGAGGCTGTAGGTGTGGTTATAATTCGGAAACCAATTTAGGGGAAGCATTGTACCGAGGAACGATTGAGTCCGACTCCATCTTTTGACAGAACTCGGTGTAGGAGATGACCAGAGGCCCATGCAAACCTTACAGCTTCCTGCTCAAATTAACTTAAGAACGGACGTGAGTGTCAGTTCCCTTCAGTCTTCCTTGGAGCGCTTTGCCCAGCAGTTTTCGCTAACAGGCTGCTGCATTCTTCAGTTCCGCGACTCTGAGCAGAAGCCCCAGCCGATCGCCTATTGGAGTGATTCCCTTAGCCCTGGGTTGCTTTCCCTAATCAAGGCGATCAGTCGGCAGGATTTTACGAGTGAACTGTTTGAAGTTGTGCCGATCAAGACTCAGGATTCCTCAGAAGCCTACGGTTGCCTGCTGAAGCGCACACCTGATGCTTGCGACTACCTGATTTGCTGGCAGTCTGCCTCTCTCTTAAAGCATCAGCAGCTAGGTCATCAGCAGTATGGGATTGAACTGTTTGCTAAATCGCTGAGCTTGCAGTCTTCGGCTCTGTCGTCCAGAGGGCAAGCTTCCACTCTGGAGCGGTTGCAGCAGGCTCGCCATCAACTTCGCACTCCCTTGGCCCTGATTCTGCTCTACGCCGATCTCCTGAAAACGACCGCTCTGGATTCTCGATCGCAAGGGTGGCTGGAACATCTGCAAACTGCCGCAGAAGGCATGAACACCAGCCTGAAGCATCTGACCACCTGGGATGCTTCAGGCGATCGTGCCCTGAGCCACTGCAACCTGCAAGAATCCCTAGAGGAGTGTGGGCGGGAGATGCAGCCCTGGATTGAGGAGAAGCAGCTGAAGTTAGTGCTTGATCCCCATTCCCTGTGGCTGCGGGTGGACGAATGGAAAATGAAGCAGGTGTTTCAAAACCTTCTCAGTAATGCGATCGCCTTCAGCCCGCAAGCAGGGCAGATCACCTGGGAATGGCAAACTTTCCAAACTGAAGTCCTGATCAAGATCAGCGACCAGGGCCCGGGATTGTCTGCTGAAGATTTGCGCTCGATCGGTACTCCATTCTATTCCCGTCGTCAAGGGGGTACGGGGTTGGGGTTGTCTATCGCCAAGCAGGTTATTTTGGAGCATCAAGGCAGCCTGTGGGCAGTCAATCTCCCCTGCGGCGGCGCACAGTTTTGCATTACGTTGCCTAGAACCTAGACCAACTCTTCCTATGTCTCTTTCCACTGCCCTTCCCCTCACTCCTCCAATTTCAACCCTGCTGGTGGATGACTGTGCTGCCTTTCGGCAAGGGCTGAAGAGTTTGCTCGACTTTCACAGCAGCACTGGCCCCATGCAGTTCCAGATTGTGGGTCAGGCAGCTTCTTTGGAGCAGGCGATCGTCCTGGCTTTAGAGCAATCCCCCATGCTGATTTTGCTGGACATGGAGTTAGCTCAGAGCAACGGAATTGAGGTTCTGCAACAGCTAAGAATGCACAGCAAAACTGGCCATGTCTTGGTTTTATCAGGGCATCAGGAAGAAGAGTGGGTGTTCCGAGCCATGCAGTCCGGGGCCCAGGGTTATGTGTTCAAACACCATCTCTCGACCCAGCTTCTAGAAGCGATCCAAGTGGTGCTGCAAAATCAAATTTACCTGGCTCCCGAAGTGGCCACTCGCTTCTTTCAACTGTTCCACTTCTCCGCTGGGCGATCAATGAATGAAACCCAGACGATTCATTTGACCGATCGAGAACGGGAAGTGCTGCATTGGCTAGTTCAGGGGGCCTCGAATGAGATTATTTCTCAGCAGCTTTATATCACTGTTGGTACGGTCAAAGCTTACCTAACCACCATCTTCGAGAAACTCAAAGTCACTAGCCGCACCCAAGCTGTCCTGCAAGCGCTGAAGCTAGGTCTGGTTTCTACTTAAGTCTCCCCAGCCTAAATGAGTAACTATCTCGCTGTCGCCACTATCACTGCCACTCTCCAGCGTACCCTCCAGGGGATTGTGCAAGCGGATCTTGAGGGAGCGCGGATTACTACAGTGCGCCCGTCCGATATTGGCAACGGCACACCGGAGACAGGGGTGAACCTGTTTCTGTACCAGGTGATCACTAATCCAGCTCTAAACAATATCGATTCTGCTCCGGCCCGATCGCGTGGCAACCCCACCAAACGGCAAGCGGCGCTGGATCTGTACTATATGCTCAGTTTTTACGGCAACGAAGCAGAACTGGAACCCCAACGACTGCTAGGCAGCGTGGTGCGATCGCTGAACGACAAGCGGGTGATCAACCAAGACATGATTCGGGCGGCCTGCCGGGATGCCACCCTGCCGTTTTTGCAAGAGTCGAACTTGGCGGATCAGGTGCAGCAAATTGGCGTGGTTCCTCTGGATTTGAACTTGGAAGATCTGTCGAAAGCTTGGTCAGTGTTTTTTCAAACGCCCTATCTGCTATCGATCGGCTACAAAGTGATGGTGGTGATGGTGGATGGAGATACCGTCCCAGCGCGGGGGTTGCCGATCCGCGATCGGCGCACCAATGAGCTTTCTCCCTACTTTAGTCAGCCTCAGATCGAGCAGGTGATGGCGCAGGGCGGGCTGTCTGAGCCGATTTTGACAGAGAGTACTTTGGTGATTTCGGGCCGGCAACTGAAGGGAGATTGGGCAACACAGGTGCGAGTCTGCGGCGTGGAAGTGGTTCCAGCCGAAGTCAGCGCTACCCAAATTCTGCTGCCCCTATCCCAAATTCCGGCAGCAGCGCTGCGATCGGGTGTTCAGAGCTTGCAGGTGATCCACCCCCCTCAAGGCAACGATCACGTTGATCGCAGGCGTGGTAAAGAGTCCAATGCGGCGGCCTTTGTGCTGCGCCCGCGCCTCTCATCGGTCGTTCTGCTAGACAGCCTGGGGGAAGACGATGAGCCGAGATCGGGACAGCTGCAACTGCAAATCAACCTCCCGATCGGGATTCGTCAACGGGCGGTGATGGTGCTGAATGAATGGGGAGTCGATCGTCCCACTTCTTACCTGTTTGATGCGCCCAGCCGCAATCAGGAGAGTAACTCGATCGCGATCCCGTTTCAGGAGGTCAAGCCGGGGGAATACCTGGTGCGGCTGATGGTAGATGGAGCTGAAAGCCAGCTACAGGTAGACGACAACCCCGACAGCCCGACCTACGAGTGGTTTATTGCTCCCAAAGTCCTGATTCGCTGACGCGCTATTTTTCCCATTATTTATCCCTATCTGTTATCCCTGTAATGGAAACAAGCCCCGATCGTCCTTCTGAACCTAATGCTGAAGCCCCTGATCCAACCAGCGATTCAATAGGTTTTGATCCTGAAGACCTGGATCTCGAAAGCGCTGGGGCAGAAGCTGCTGACTATAACCAACTCCACGACCTGGGAAACCGGGCGATCGCTCTAGGACTGATCATTGGGCACGGCTACCACCAGGGCAAATATGAACTGCTGCATCGCGGCGAGGTTCTGCTCCTGTCGCCCCAGGAAGCGGTGTCGCACTTACAATCGCTGCTGCAATTGGCGGAGCAGGGAGATGGGTGAGGCAGGCAATTTCTCGACCGCTTCCGGCTGGACAGGAATGAATTACCAGTATCTGATGGCGGCGATCGAGGAGATTGCCGCCCATCTGAAAACGGAGTCTGCAACTGCCCCAGAGGCGCTCGATCCCCCGGCAGCGATCGAGGAACTGTGCCAACGGTTTGGGCTGTCTAGCTTCGAGCGGGCGATCGTCCTGCTGTGTGCTGGGATGGAGTTGCACCCTGGCTTGGCAAACGGATTGGCAAGTGACCTGGCGGAAATCGCTAACCCTCAGCCCACGGCTCCCACCTTTAGTCTGGCGCTGGGTTGCTTGCCTCAAGCCCATTGGAGCGCCCTAATCCCTGGCTCTGCTCTGCGCCGCTGGCATCTAGTTGAACTGGGCAGCGCCCCGATCCTGACCCGCAGCCCCCTGCGAATCAACGAGCGAATTCTGCATTTCCTGCTGGGGGATGCTCAGTTAGATATCCAACTGCGGGGCATCGTGACGGCACTGCCCACAGATGAGTCGATCGCCCTACCCCCCTCTCAGCAGCAGCTTGTGACCGAAATCGTCACTCTGCTGCACCAAGCTTCCAATCCCCCTATAGTGCAGCTTTGTGGCTACGACAGCGCCACAAAACAGGCGATCGTCACTGCCGTTTGTGCTGAGCTGGGCAGGGGACTACTGAGCTTGGCGGCGGAAGTATTGCCATCGGACTTTAATCAGTTGATGCAGATTCAAACCCTGTGGGAGCGAGAGGCAATTTTAGGGAACAGCTTGCTGCTGCTGGACTGCGAAGGCGTGCCGGAAGCCAGCGAGGGAGCCAATGCTTTGCCTCAAGTCAGCGCGATCGCCCGTGTGATCGAAACTTGCCAGCAGCCAATGTTTGTGGTTAGCCGCGATCGGCGATCGGTGCGCCAGCGATCGGTGTTCAACTTTGAGGTGAACCAGCCCACCACCTCTGAGCAGCGTCACCTCTGGCTGCAATTCCTCAATGCAGTCTTGCAGCGAGAAATTACCAAAACTCAGATCGATCGCCTAGTCAGCCATTTCAACCTCTCGCCCCTGGCAATCCAAACCGTTTGTGCCCAAGCTCTATCCCATCAAGTCGGTACTTCGCCAGGCAGCACTTTGCCAGAGCGCCTGTGGAATGCCAGCCTCAGCTATGCCCGTCCGCAAATGGAACAACTGGCCCAGCCGATTCGGACTCAGGTGAGTTGGGACGATCTGGTGTTACCGGAAAAAGAGAAGCAAACGCTGCGGGCGATCGCGGTGCAAGTCCGGCAGCGCACTAAAGTTTACGAAGAATGGGGTTTTGCCGACAAAGGACAGCGCGGGCTAGGGATTGGGGCCCTGTTTGCGGGGGCAAGTGGCACGGGCAAAACCCTGGCCGCCGAGGTGCTGTCCAATGAGTTACACCTGGATCTCTACCGAGTTGATCTGAGTTCCGTGGTGAGCAAATACATTGGTGAAACCGAGAAAAATTTGCGCCGCATCTTTGACGCTGCGGAACTGGGAGGAGCGATTTTGCTGTTCGATGAAGCCGATGCCTTATTCGGCAAGCGCAGCGAGGTTAAGGATTCCCACGATCGTCACGCCAACATGGAAGTGGCTTACCTGCTGCAACGCATGGAGTCTTATCGAGGGCTGGCCATCCTGACCACAAACCTGAAAAACTCCCTGGATCAAGCCTTCCTGCGTCGTCTCCGCTTTGTGGTGCAGTTCCCCTTCCCCGATGCAGCCCAACGGGCAGAAATTTGGCAGCGCGTGTTTCCCACGCCTACGCCAACGGCAGATCTGTCCTATTCAAAGCTGTCCAAGCTCAATGTTCCCGGCGGCAACATCCGTAACATTGCCTTGAACGCAGCTTTCCTAGCAGCTGAAGAAAACTCGCCCGTTCAGATGCATCACATCTTGCAAACGGCCCAAAGCGAGTACATTAAGCTGGAGCGCCCTCTAACCGAAGCTGAGGTCAAGGGGTGGAGTTGAAGGGTCGATCGTCCTCAATCGTCCTCAATCGTCCTCAATCGTCTTGCGGCTATCGTTGCGAGGTCTTCCGGTCAAGGACGGTAGGGAGAGGGATTAGGGAAACAGTCCTTAGCGATCGACCCAAACTCACGCCACAACTAGCTGGCATTTCGAGGATTAGCCCAAGTTGATGATTCACCCGCCAAGTACTAACTTCTGTCCAGTTTCAGGAACCAGGACGAGTGGTCTATCCTGCCAGCAGTGATCGCCCTCAGTCCATGAGAAAAGTTCCTGAAGTCTTGCTGCGGACGTTCCTGCGACGGTATCCTTTGCCGACGCGGATCAATCTGTTCAGTTTCTTGGGGCGGTATTCCTGGCTGAAGGATGTGTTGGAGGAGTTGCGCCCGGAGCTTTTTCCGCCGCCACGGGAAACCGTCGAAGCAGCCGTCGAAGCTCAGACAGCAAAGCCCAGCGCTATAGTTTTGGGCATCCTGGAGCGATCGGAAGTTAACGGACGGCTGGGACGCTACAAAGCGGAAACTTACCTGGGAGAGCGGGGCAGAGGACATCTGTTTAGCGCGATCGATCTAGCTTCCAAGTGCCCCGTAACCATCAAAGAATTCCTCCTGCCCACCGCCCTGTTTACCAAAACTGAAGCGTTGCAGCGTCAGAGCCGCTTTCAACAGTTAGCAGGATTTCAACTTGCTGATGGGCGATCGCAGGATTTTCGGGTGATGCAGCCGATCGAGGCGATCGCTGATACGGAATCTCAGGAGCTTTGTTTTTTAGTTA
>DATNQR010000077.1:0-32020 GCA_036703905.1 Thermosynechococcaceae cyanobacterium | reverse complement strand
GATGCGACCGTTCATTAGCCGCACCAGCAGATCGGTAATTGTTAAGCCCAGTCCCGTACCGGCAAACTTTTTAGAAAGGGTTTGATCTACCTGATGAAACTCTTCAAAAATGTGGCCTAGACTTGCTTCAGCAATGCCAATGCCAGTGTCTTGCACTATTAAAGCTACAGTGGTTGAACTCACTGCCTCAGCCACAACTCGAACGCTGCCTGTTTCAGTAAATTTGATGGCGTTGGAGAGCAGATTGATCAAAACTTGGCGGAGGCGCGTGCTGTCGTTGAACACATAGGGATCATCCAGTTTGAGCTCGATGTGGACAGCTAGATTTTTCTGATCAGAGATCGATCGCAGTTCGCTGACAGTGGCAGCAATCAATGTGGCCAGGTTGACTTTTTCCAATCGCAACTCCAGCCGTCCCGCTTCAATCTTGGACAAATCCAGAATGTCATTGATCAAGGCCAGCAAGTTCTTGCCGTTGTTGAGAATTCGCTGCACCATATCAGCCTGGGGTTGCTCCAGTTTGTCCTGGCGCAGCAGCAGTTGAGAGAAGCCAATCACCGCGTTCATGGGGGTTCGCAGTTCATGGGACATGGTGGCAATGAACTGGGATTTGATTTGGGCAGCTTCCCGCAGCTTCAAGTTTTGCAGTTGGATCTGGTAGCGCTGGCGCTCCAATTCGCGGTTTTGTTCGCCCAAAATGCGGTTCTGCACCTCTAAGCGTTCTTCCCGTTCTCCCAGGGCGCGGATCAGTTGGGCATTGGTGAGGGCGATCGCGGCTTGTTCGCCAAACGCCGACAACAGGTGCAGGTCATCCTCTGTAAAGGCTAGGGGATTCCTCCAGTTGCCGATCGCCAGAACCCCCAACCTGCCTCCACCCGGAGCAGATTCGATCGCTACGCCACAAAGCGCCAGGGGCAAGGCGCGATCGTTCAGCGCGGCCATTTCCTCTGCTTGGAGCAACCGTGGCCCCGCTAAAAAGATTTCTCCCAACACTCCTTCTCCCGGCTGAAACGGTGGAGTCAGGTGCAGTTGGTCTGGCTGGAGTCCAGTCGCTGTGGACATTTCCAGTAGACCCGTGTAGGGATTTTGCAGCACCATAACGCCAAATTCTGCCTGGGGGATGGCTTCACGAATCGCCTCCACCATGACTCGCAGCAGTTCAGGCAAATTGGTGAGGCGCTGATTCAGCAGATCTGTCAGTCGTTGCAGGGTGCGAAGCTGCTGCTGGTGCTGTCCTAGAATAATCAACGCTTGCCGCAGATTCTGTTCAGCTTCCTGAGTGCTGCGGTAGAGTTGGGCGTTGTCTACGGCCAAGGCGGTGCGCTGGGCCAGGTCTTCAGCTAGGCGCAGGTCAGCTTGGGTATAAGGTTGGTCTGCATTGGTGCGGCAGAAGGTGAGAGTTCCGAGGCAGCGATCGTACACCTTGAGCGGCACGGTCATCAGCGAGGTCAGCCCTAGATCTTGCGCAAACTGAAGATGCTCAGGCAATTCTGCCAAAGTGGACTGCAACCAATCCTGGGAAACCTCTGAAACCAGCACCGACAGTCCGGTGGTGAGGCAAGCGGCGATCGGATGGTTGGATTCGATCGTAGGCACGTAGCGCTGAATTTGGCTAAACCAGTCTGCCTGTGCGGGATCGCGGTGCTGCCAGACCACACGCCGAAGATTCCCCTCGCGATCGATCAGATCAAAGCAACAGCAGTCTGCTAGGAAGGTGACGGACAGTTCAGCCAGCCTGCGAAGAATAGCTGTCGCATCCAGGGAGATGGTCAGCAAAGAACTAGCCTCTGCCAGAAAACGCTGGGCAGACTCTTCGCGCTTGCGATCGGTGATGTCCACAAATGCGCCAAGGCAACCACGGGTTTGGCCCTGCTCGTCAAACAAGGGGGTAGTATAGCCCACCATATTCACCAACTTGCCACTGGGCAAGAGGTAATCCACCTCATATCCCAGCAGCTTTTCTCCCTGGGCGATCGCCTTTTCCATCGGTAATTCTGCGGGTTGCAGCTCCAACCCGTCCCGAAAGGCGCGGTGCGGTTGGCGTTCCCCTAGGGGCACAGTCAGGGAAGCATTGGCATCGACGGGAATGCTCAATGTTTCGGCATAGGTGGCATTAATGCGGACTTGTTGGCAGTTGGGGTCATCGGCGATCGTGATGCCAATGGGAATCACATCAAACAGAGTTTGCAGTTCAGTAACTCGTCGTTCTAGGGCCCGGTTCAGCGCTGTAATTTTAGCTTCTGTTCGTTTGCGATCGGAGATATCAGTGATAATGCCCGACATCCGAAACAGGTTGCCGCGCTCGTTGCGCTGGGCTTTGCCCCTGGAGGTGCAGTAGCGGTAATCACCCGAACTGTGCAGCAGCCGAAACTCCACATCAAAATTCTCGCCCTGCTCCAAGTGGGCCGTGATGGCCCGCAGCACCCTCAGGCGATCGTCTGGGTGAATCAATCGGTAGAAGGCATCGTAGGCTGTGCCAAATTCTTCCCGCACGATGCCGAGAATTTCAAATAGGCGATCGTTACAGTAGATCTCGTTGAGGCAGATATACCAGTCCCACACTCCATCGTTGGAGCCTTCCAACACCAAGCGATAGCGCTCCTCACTTTCCTTGAGTTTTTGGTTTGCTTCGGCGGCCTGCACCTCAGCGCGGTGAATCCGCACGGCATTGCTGAGGCTGCGGGTCAAGGTTTCGGGCGTGAGTTTATTCTTGGAAAGATAGTCATAGGCTCCCGCCTTCATGATCTCCACTGCCACCTGCTCGTCTCCGTGATCCGTGAGGACGATCGGGGCAGTACGAATTCCTGCTGAACGAATCTGCTGAACCAGAGTTAACCCATTGCCATCGGGAAGGCAATAGTCCAGCAAGACGCAATCAAAGGCCTGTTGCTGAAGCAGCGCGATCGCCGCCGCGCAGGTTTCCACCTCAGCTATGTCGACTTGCACCTCTGCTCGCTTCAGCGATCGACACACCGCCATTCGGTCTACGGCATCGTCGTCCACCAGCAAAATTTTGAGCGCCTCATTCATATACTCCTGAAGGTCATTGAGATGAAATCGATCGAATCAAATTCATCCCCTACCTTTGCCCCCTACGGTAGTTCGCTAAGCGCTTAGTAATCGCTGAGCGCCGCCACTGCATCAATGACCTTAGAAAAGGTGACAGTCCTAGAAATTTAGCCCACCACATTAAAATGATGGGCTTCTACTTTATCGCTGTCTTCACTGGAAGCAGTCAGCACGATTACAGGAATTGGCTTCAGTTCAACATCAGCTCGGAGTTTCCGGAGAAACTCAATTCCACCCATCTTAAGCATATTAAGATCTAGCAAGATCAGCCGCAGCCTTTGGGGAGAGCTGATTTCAGTCGCCCTACAGCGTTGTCAGAGCTTCTGAACCGTTGATAGCTACATAGAGGGGATTAGGGATGTTGTTTTTCTTAAACGCACATCTAACATTCATCACATCCACCCCGTCATCGTTGACCAGTGGGATGTTCAATACCTTATTACTAAGCCTATTACTAAGTATGAAGGTCATTCTTCACATGATAAAGGTGTGAATGAAATTCCGTCTCAATCTAGAGAAAGGTTAAAACTCTGCTGCAAGAAGTAGTCTCGCGGAATTGAAGAGATAGTCAGAGTAAAAGTAAAGAGCTTAGAGAAATCTCATTTCGTCATCGATTTAAGAGGCGATCGACCCCCTAATCCACCCTTTTTTGAGGTTTCACAGGACTAACCTCACCGCCTGCGGCTCCAACTCTGGCTGAACGGAGGTTGGAAAGAATTTGAGTTGAACTTCAGAAAAGATCGGTATTTGGTCGATCGCATTTCACTTCTGTGGAATCAGATCCCCGACATCTTCAGGATGCCAGGAATCTGAAATTTTCAGGCAATCAGACTACTGCTCAATACTTGAGGCCAACATCTCCTTCCAGAGTTGTCACCGTTGCGGTTGCCGTGTCGGTTTTGCCATCGGGCTGAGTGATTTTGCACTCAAAGGATTCACCAACGTTCTTGAACAACTTAACTTTGCCACCGCAATCCGCTTTCACGTCGACCTGGTTTTGGCTCTTAATCGACTCCACCAACTTCTGCTCCACAGCAGGCAGGCTCAAAAAGTTTTTACTGTTGACGGTAAATTTTCCGGCTGCGTCCGTGAACGTCACGGTAGCGGGGAACGTCCCTTCAGCAATAGTCAGAGTGCAGTTGAGGTTTGTACCTGCCTCCACTTTTCCCACATTGGGGCAGTCGGCGGCGGTGATGGGACTGGGAATTTTGGGCGATAGGGCACTGACGATCGCGGACTCGACTGCTTTTGTGTCCTCAGATTTGTTACCACCTGCTGCGGGTGAGGCTTGTGGAGAGCCTGCGATCGAGGCAGTTGGGGCAGGTGATGGAGAGGCAGCAGGAGCCGCCGGGGAATTTGTGGCGACTGGCGGAGTTTGTGTTGTAGAGCAGCTTGCCAGAGCCAAACTCAGACCCAGCACAGTCACCACTAGCGACATTGTGCTCAGAACAGCAGGCTTGCCCTGAGGCAACTTGTAGCGGTCAGATTTGAACTGACTTGATTCAACTGGGTCTAGTTGGAAGTTTGTTTTCATGGGGAAGCTTCAAGGGCGTAACTTAAATCTGTCGCCAGTCTAGCTGAGATTGTCCTCAAGAGGTAAAGCTATGGGGGAGTTGAGGGAGAGGGACGATCGTTCCCCTCAGTTCAGCTTCCTCTCCTCAGTTTTTCGTCAGCCACCTGAAATGTCTGAGCAGAAGCGTTTGCAAAACTCTACTAAATTCTGTGTAGTTTTCAGCCCTTAGCTAGATGAAATCAGTTGTGTGAATGCTTTATTTTCTGACTAATGGATTTCTTCAGTAAGTATAAATCTCTAGTTGAAGCACTGACCTTAGAACGACAGCACATAAGGAGATTTTTATGCGGATTGCTCAAATCGCGCCACTCTGGGAGCGGGTTCCCCCTCCAACTTACGGTGGCACGGAACTCATTGTGTCACTGTTGACCGAGGAACTCGTGCAGCGCGGTCATGAAGTGACGCTGTTTGCCTCCGGTGACTCCCTCACAACTGCCAAGTTGGAATCCGTCCACCCCCGTGCCCTCCGGCTCGATCCGGCGGTGCGTGAGTATGGCATCTACGAAATGCTCCAAATGGGCGAGATCTACGAGCGGGCTAACGAGTTCGACATCATTCACTCCCACGTTGGCTGCTCTGCGCTGCCCTACACCAGTCTGGTGAAAACTCCTACCGTCCACACGCTGCACGGCATCTTCACCCCAGATAACGAGAAGATGTTCATCCGGGCCCGCAAGCAGCCCTTTGTCAGCATTTCCCAGTCACAGCGCGAGCCGCGGCTAGATCTGAACTGCGTTGCCACGGTCTACAACGGCATTGATACAGATGCGTTTGACTTCTATGCCCAGCCCAGCGATCCGCCCTACCTAGTTTTTCTGGGTAGAATTTCTCCAGAGAAGGGGACGCACCACGCGATCGAGATTGCCCAGCGCACGGGTGCTTGCTTGAAGCTGGCGGGCAAAATCGATCCGGTCGATCGCGAATACTACGAAACTGAAATCAAGCAGCACATTGACGGAGAGCAGATCCAATATCTGGGCGAGGCAAACCATGCTCAGAAGAACGTGCTACTGGGCAATGCAGTTGCAACTTTGTTCCCCATCACTTGGCGGGAACCGTTTGGGCTGGTGATGGTGGAATCGATGGTGTCAGGCACACCAGTGATCGCCATGCAGCTAGGCTCTACGTCGGAGTTGATCACCCACGGCAGAACAGGCTTCCTCTGCCACAGCATTGATGAGTGTATTGCAGCCCTAGATCGTGTGCCAGAGATCGATCGATACGCTTGCCACGAACACGTTGTCAAAAACTTCAGCGCCAAACGCATGGCCGATGGCTATGAAGCCGTCTACCGCAGTGTGTTGGCCGAGCGGTTTGCTCAGAATGGCCACTCAAAAGCGACTCGGCCCATGAGTTCCTTGATGAACTAGGGCACTGCTGTACAGAGGATGGAAGAACAAGTGAGAGGGCGATCGTCCTCTCCTTTGCTTATGGCTGGATCGGATTTGCAATGACCCTTCACCCGTTTCCCTAGGAGCAGGTCAAAGCTAAATCCATCCCTCAATTCAGCAACGCCCAGTAAGCCAGGTAGAGATTGAAATGCTAGAACTATGAGCAAAGGTTTTGGCAATGAGGTGGACTGGAGTTGAATAAGAAGCGGTTTGATTTCAACTCCCCCTTGGGCAGAGTGACGATCGTTCTAACTCTGCTGGCCTTGGCCTTGGCCTTAGCCCTGATCACCAGTCCTTCTGAGGAAGTTTCTGCCTCTGGCGTTCGCATTATGCCTTTGGGGGACTCGATCACTCAGGGCGACATGATCCACGGCAGCTATCGGCGATCCCTGTGGCGCCGCTTGCGCGAGGACGGATACCTGGTGGACTTTGTTGGCTCAACTCGGCAGCAGTTGGGAGGATTTCTGCCGCCGGCCGATTTCGATCGTGATCACGAAGGACACTGGGGCTGGCGCGTAGACGAGATCTTGCCCAGAATCGAACAATGGAGCCAGCAAGCTCGGCCGGATATCGTACTGATCCACTTAGGAACTAACGATCTGGCCAGTCGCCAATCCATCGAAAGTACGGTTGGCGAGCTGCAATCGCTAATTCAGATATTGCGGCGGGTGAATCCCCGCGTGAAGGTTTTGATCGCCCAGATCATTCCGCTTTGGGGCAGTGAAGCACAGTTTCAAACTTTTAATGCCCAGATTGGGCAGATGGCCCAGCAACTCACCACGGAAAACGCTCCGGTAATTGCGGTGGATCAATTCAGTGGTTTTGACCCGATCTCAGGCAAAGACACCTACGACGGTTGCCATCCGAACGCGAGCGGAGAAGCCAAAATGGTCGATCGTTGGTTCGCCGCTTTACAAAAGGTGCTGCCTCGCGCGGGTCATGCTTCGCGCTTGCCGCCGCGATACATTGCGCCAGGACGGTGATGGCGATCGATCTCGATCACAAAATCTGCTGCTGGAGTCGCCACGAGGGGCTGAATAAATAGATCGGGGTGCAGCGCCTTCCAGAAATACTCCACAAATGCATCAACTTCAGCATCGCTCATACCTGGCTTGCCCAAAGCTTTCATTTCCTGCTCTGCCTGTCTGCGCCACTCCTTGCTATAGCGATAATCTTCAGGGCACAGCACTAGCAGGCTATCCAACTGCTCCCAAAGGGGCAAGTACTCTCTCAGGTTGGCGTTGATGTCGCAGGCGAAGGATCGATCGGCTGCTGTGACGATCGGCTCAGGAGGATTGTCAAAGACCTGGGGATCAACCGGCTGCGCTCCCACAAACCAGCCCTCGAATAGCACAATATCAATTCCAGCAACGGGTTCCGAAGCAACACGATCGCCCGCGCCGTTGTGCAAGGACTTGTCGAAGCGGGGTAGGGCGGCTTGTCCCTGCCGCAATTCCTCCAGCACCCTCAACCCCAGCGCCACATCGTGGGTTCCCGGCGGCCCGCGCCAGCGCAACCGTGGATCAAGGGTTTGCAGGTGTTGACGCTCTGCATAGGTTTTGTAGAGGTCGTCGATCGACAGACTGACCGTTGTATCACCCAGCGATCGCAGCAGCAGCGTCAATATCCGGCTCAAAGTCGTTTTGCCTGTGCCCTGACCGCCCAGAATACCCTGTACCAAAGGTTGCTCAAGCGTCTGTTTGCGATCGTGCAGCTGCAAAGCCAAAGGCAGCCAGAGAGTCCAGGCCGTTTCCAGTCCTGACGAGCCAAAGGTCTGACTGATCCCAGCCAGAGCGGGATAGACCTGTTGCAGCAAACTAACTTGGCGCTGAACTGCTACTTCTACATTCTGAGGAGTCAGGCCTAAGGCGGCGGCACGGGCTGGGTCGGCGAGAAGCTGAGCCGCTGACGATCGTTCCACTTCTGGCTTCAGCTTTTCCCCTGTCGCCAACCCTTGCAGCACTCCGAGATCCATCCTTTTGTCTCCTATGCCTTGCTCAATCACCCCATTTGACTCTGAGAAGCTGTTACAATCCTTAATATGATGATGCTTCCGCTTATCTTAACAATTGTGATTGCGCTGGTGATTTGGGCACTGCGGTTGATGCAGCAAGCGATCGAGCGCAAAGAATTTTCTCTCATGCTAGCCGGCACTCTAGTGGCGTTCTCGGCGGCAGCGATGATTTCAGTCTATTTCCTGATGGGAAACTACATCGGCTATCTGGCTGAGGCAACCCACTCTAGGGCCGCGGCGGCTCTCTCTACCCCGTCTTATGTATGGGTGGAAGCGCAACAACTGGGAAGCTAGAGACAACCCCAGGACGATCGTGGCTGGAGGCTATGCTCTGCTCATCACTCAGAGCACCAAGTTTGATCCCAATCGTTCTGCTTGCTCTGCTAAGGCAGCTATGCTGGATTCGCACTTATGCTGAATTCGCACTTATGCTGGATTCGCACTTCTGAATCCAGAGGCTTATGTTTCTCTTTCTCTCCAAGTTTCTGGCACTCTTGATTTATCCTCTGGGGCTGACCGTGCTGCTGTTGCTGGGAGCGATCGTCCTGCTGTGGTGGCGGCCACGGTTGGCGGCCCTTCCGATCGTTCTGGCTTTGGTGGTGCTGCTGGGGGCCAGCAGTGGCGCAGTGTGTGAGGGAATTGTGCGATCGCTAGAGTTCCAGAACCTGCCGCCAGCAGACCTGCCCCAGGCTGATGCGATCGTGGTGCTGGGGGGCTGCACCCAAGCCGCCGATCCGCCGCGGCCATGGGTAGATCTAATGGAAGGTGGCGATCGCGTGGTTCACGCTGCCCGATTGTTCAAGGCGGGCAAAGCGCCTAAAGTGATTCTGAGCGGCGGGCGCGTGGGTTGGAGAGGAGAAACGGGTTCAGAATCGGAGGATATGGCCCAACTCGTGGAGTTTATGGGTGTGCCGCGATCGGCAATTCTGCAAGATCCCACGTCTCTAAACACGCGAGAAAACGCTGTAAACGTGAAGCAGATCATGGAGCAGCAGAAGATCCAGCGAATTTTGCTGATTACCTCAGCGACTCATATGCCGCGATCGCTGTTAATCTTCAAGCGCTTGGGCATTGATGCCATTCCCGCTCCCACTGATTTTGTTCTTACCCTGCCCACCGATCGCCAAACCAGTAGTCCAGAGGCAACCCTATTGGAACTGTTGCCCGATGTCGATCGCCTCAGCAAAACCACTAGGGCACTAAAGGAGTATGTGGGTATCTGGGTTTACCGCTTGCGAGGCTGGGCGTGAACTCGCCCGTCGTACCCTTCTGAGGGGATGCCTAAAAGATTTAGCTGTTTACAGCTACACAAATTCTCTGGTACACAACTTCTCAGACATTCTCTGAGCAAGCACGATCCAGCAATTCACCCGCTTTTTGAGCAGTGAATTCCCGGAGCCAGGGTACGACGTTGGATGCGTCGATCGGGCGCGAGAACAAATAGCCCTGAGCCAACTGGCAGCCCAACGATCGCAGAACCGCCAGTTGACCCACAGTTTCCACGCCCTCCGCCACCACGTCTAGCTCCAGAGCTTGAGCCAGGGTGACGATCGCCCGCACAATGTCTAGACTTTTGGCATCAGATTCCAAACCGCTGACAAAGGACTTGTCAATTTTGAGCGTGTTGATGGGCAAATAGCGCAGGTAACTGAGGGAAGAGTAGCCTGTGCCGAAGTCATCAATGCAAACCGTGATGCTGCGGGTCTTGAGCTGGTTTAGCACCGCGATCGCCTGCTCTGCGTTGGCCATCAACACGCTCTCGGTAATCTCGACTTTGAGGTTGCTGCCCAGCAGCCCAGCGCTAGCTAGAGATTGATCAATCTGCGCCAGTAGATCGGGGGTTTCTAGCTGCACACCGGATAGGTTCACGTTCATGCTGAGAGGCGGGTCGCTGGGGCGCTGGATATGAACCTGTCCTAGTTGTTGACACGCTTCTTGCAAAATCCACTCGCCCAACGAAACGATCAATCGGGTTTCCTCTGCTAAATGAATGAACTCCAAGGGAGAGACCACGCCGTGGGCGGGATGTCTCCAGCGCACCAGAGCCTCGAATCCAGTGGGCAGTCCAGTTTCCAGGGAAATAATCGGTTGGTAGTTGAGAAATAGCTGCTGCTGGTTGATCGCCTGGCGCAGATCAGTTTCCATTTGCAGCCGAGCTTGCGTCCGCACCTGCATTCCCACATCAAACACCACCGTGCCGCCCCGCGCTTGTCGCCAAGACTCGTGCATGGCAGTATCGGCAGCGCGGAGAAAGTCTTCTGCCTGAGCGTAGCCAATGGCACTGTATATGATGCCAATGTTGACGGAGGTGGTGACGACGGAGCCGCCCAGATTGAAGGGGTCAGCGATCGCCGTGTGGATTTGTTGGATCAGTCGCTCCACTTCGGATTGATCGCCCGCTTCCCGCAGCAAAATGCCGAAGCCATCGGGGGCCACCCGCGCCAGCACATCGTTGTAGCGCAGGGTTTGCTTGAGCCGATGGGAGATGGACAGCAGCAACTCCTCAGCGCGGACATGGCCTAAACCGTACTTGACTGTTTTGTAGTGGTCGATATCAACGTGCAGCACCGCGAAGGACGCGTCTGGTCGGGAGATGCATTCGCCGATCCATTCTGCCAGAAGCGTTTGGTTAGGCAACCCCGTTAGGGGATCGTAGTAGGCCCGGTAGCGCAACTGCTCTAGAGCACTGCGACGTTCTTGCCGAACAGTGGCTTCCTTGAGTTCTCGCTCGATCGCCGGAGCCAGCCGCGCCAGCTTGTCTTTCATCACATAGTCATGGATGCCAGCCTTCATAGCCGCCACTGCCGTTTCTTCGCCCACCGTGCCCGACACCAGAATGAAAGGTAAATCAAGCTGTTTGGCTTGCAGCAATTGCAGCGCCCGCAGAGCATCGAACTCTGGCATGGCATAGTCGCACAGCACCACGTCCCAAGGTTGCTGCTCCAGGGCTGCTTGCATGGCGGCCGCGTTGTCTACCCGTTGGTTGATGATGACATAGCCCGCGCTCTCCAGGGCCAGGACGATGAGTTCTGCTTCGTCAGGAGAATCTTCGACTATGAGAACCCGCAGAGGCGTTGTCATTTAAAACTTCGGTAGAGGAACCTGATTCAGCAGTAGCCAATATAGACCGAGTTGACGAATTGCTTCCTGAAATTGCTCAAAGTCCACCGGCTTACGGATGTAACTGTTGCAGCCTAGACTATAACTCTGGACTAAATCTCGATCCTCTGTGGAGGTTGTCAGAATCACAACTGGCAGCGATCGGGTGCGCTCGTGACTCCGAATCTGTTGCAGCACTTCCAAACCAGTCATGCGAGGCAGCTTTAGGTCTAGCAAGACGATTGAGGGCAGGGGAGGCAGGGGACGATCCCTCGATCGCTCAATTTCAAATAAATGATCAAGCGCTGCCGCTCCATCTTCGGCAACTTGAACTTGCTGCCTCAGTCCGAGGGCGTCGAAAGCCAATAGCGCCAATTCTCGATCGTCGGGGTTGTCATCCACCAGCAGGATCGTCTTAGACGTAGCTCCAAAGACATGAGTCATGGCAAGGTAGTGACTGATGAAACTCAGTATGGATAAGCGCTAGGCTTCATCTCTAGGATACCCACTGGGCAGAATGAAGTAGAACGTTGCACCGCGATCGACTTCACCGATTGCCCCTACCTGCCCATTGTGGCGCTGCACAATCCGGCTCACGGTGGCTAAACCAATGCCGGTTCCAGGAAACTCTGCATCGCTGTGCAAGCGCTGAAAAGCCGCAAACAGCTTGTTGCGGTAGGCCATGTTGAAGCCTGCGCCGTTATCTCGCACAAAGTAGGCGATCGCGTTGGGATCGGATTGGGGATCTGGGACTGAGCTGAGCAAGACATGATTGATCGCGGAGCGCGCGCAAACTCCAAACTCGATCTGCGCGACG
Organism: Thermosynechococcaceae cyanobacterium; assembly: GCA_036703905.1. Lineage (GTDB taxonomy): Bacteria > Cyanobacteriota > Cyanobacteriia > Leptolyngbyales > Leptolyngbyaceae > DATNQR01. Next base: position 20,057 of record DATNQR010000077.1, on the reverse strand, counting down.
GGTTTCTGAGAGGTATATTTCCAGGCGTTGCCCAGTAGGTTTTCCAGAGCGATCTTGAGCAACCGAGGATCGGCCTGAACCACTGCATCTGGAGCGATCGTCCATTCCACTGCTCGATCGGGTTGGGTAGCGCTGAGTTGGGCGGCGATCTCCTGGGCAACTAGGCTCAGGTTGACGGACTGGGATTGAAGTGACCCCAGGGTGACGCGGGAGAGGAGGAGCAAGTCATCGATCAACTCGCCCATACGGTGGGTGTTGACTCGGATGCGCTGGAGGTAATGTTGTCCGCTAGCATCGAGGTTGTCGTGGTAGCGGGTGAGGATCGCCTGACTAAAGCCATCAATGCTGCGGAGCGGGGCCCGCAGATCGTGGGAAACCGAGTAGGAAAAGGCTTCGAGTTCTTTGTTGACGGCTTCCAGTTGAACCGTGCGTTCTTGAACTCGCTGCTCTAGCTGCTGGTTCAGACGGGTGATTGCTTCCCTGTCCTGCACGCGATCGGTAATGTTTCTGGAAACGCCGATCAGACCGATCGTGTCCCCTTGCCGATTTCGCCACACGCTTTTGGTGGAGAGGAAGTGATGCACGGTTCCTTCCCAGTAAACCTTTTCCTCGACCATCTCTGAATTGCCGCTCGTAACGACGCGCTGATCGACTTCTCGAAGCGCTGGAACAAGTTCCGAAGGCAAGAAATCAGCATCGGTTCGTCCCAGGATCTCCGCCTCAGTTGCGCCAAGAATTTCAGTTATGGCTCTATTCACTAAGCAGAAGCGCCCTTGCAGATCCTTCACAAAAATTGGATCGGGCGTACTGTCAAAAACCGTCTTCATCAAGGTGTAGCTTTCTTGCAGCTTTTCTTCGACCCGTTTGCGCTGAAGGGCAGCACTCAAGCGATCGATAAGCGTATTCAGCAGGGAAGTTGTGCGATCGTCTGGTCTACGGGGTGTGAAGCTGAAAAACAGGAAGATGCCGATCGTTTGTCCCTCCAAGATGAACGGTATGCCCAGCGCTGTTTCAAAGCCTACAGGCTTGACCAAATCCCCTCGGAGAAACTGCTCAACGCTCTGCTGGGGTAAGTCCAGCAACCATTCTGCTTGCTGCGTTGCCCACACTCTACCAGGTAGCCCTAGATTTCTGGATACAGTTAACGCCTGACTCGCTGCTACAAAGTCTTGCAGGTGCGGAGCGCAGTCCTCACAGCAAACTGCGCTCAAGGTTAGCTCGTCGCTCAGATCTGAGGGCAACCAGGCTTCGGCATAGTCCCAGTCGATCGCCTCACACATCCGCCGCAGCATCGCCTCAAAGCAGGCCTGATAGGTGGGGGCTGACTCGATCGCTTGGCTAATTTTTTGAGTGAGCCGCAGTTCTTCCTCGACCCATTTCTGCTGGGTGATGTCGATCATCGTGCCCACTAGATGCTCTGTGCTGTCTTGTTGATCGCGTTGGAATTGTCCTCTGGAAGCGATCCAGTGAATGCTGCTGTCGTCCCAGATGACGCGGTACTCCTGGTATAAGCTTCCCTGCTGAGCGATCGCGGCAGCAGTAGTCCGCTGAGTCCGAGCGCGATCGTCTGGGTGAACTCGCTTCAGAAAACCTGCCTGAGTGCCTTCCAGAGGAGAGTTAACCGTGCCAAATAGAGCCGCGACGTTTTCCGATCGCTCTACTTCTCCGGTTGCCAGGTTCAAATCCCAAATCACGGTCTGGGTGGCATTCAGCGCAATTTTCAGTCGAGCTTCGCTCATCTCTAGGGCGGCGATCGCCTGCCGAGTACGATGCACTTCCTCCCGCAGCAGTGCGTTAGTTTCACTCAGTTGAGCCGCCCGCTCTGGCCCCCACCCCTGCTGCTCCTGAAACTGACGCAGGCTTTGCTCGTGCTGACGAAAAAGCTGGAGAATCCAGAGGCTCCAGCCACCCAACCCGATCGCCCCCACCCCGGCCGCCAGTCCTGCGGGCTGTTCCATGCCATTGCGATGCAGCTCCCAGCCGAGGGCGATCGTGCCGAGCATGAGGGCGGTGATGGCGATGGTCTGAATCTTCCCGGTGGGAAAACGCGGTGGTAAGTAAGCTGGGTCAGAAACGGTTGCGGAGGGCTGCATAATTGGGCAAAAGCTTTTGAGAATTGCAGTTCACGCTGCGGCAGCAGGCAACGTTGCAGTCTAGGCAGATTCTAGCAACTTGGTAATAAGCGCTCATCAACCCGATTATTAATCTAGGTTATGGCCGTGGAGGTTGCAGGGTCGCCCGATCGGGCGATTCTGAGGTAAATTCCGCTACCAATCCACCGCTTTCTGACAATGCTGAGTATCTTCTAGAGAGAACACGTACTGTTTTAGCGTGGCTACAGCAGTCTAAGCTGGCTGTGAACTCAAGATGCCCAGCACCTTCGAGTTCTTGATGTTTTACCTGCCCGTGCAGTAAAAGTGATTTTGCTTAAATCAGCCAGAGTTCTGACTGAGAGACTGGTTGGAAACCTTTTAATGAACGTTGGCTTCAATAGTTTTGATCTTTTCGGGTAGGCTTTGAAAGGTTCGGTATGATCTGATAGTTTTCTGGACTGTGAAAAGCCTGTATGCGACCTTCTATTAACTTGGTTCTGGTGGGTGTGGGAGCGTGGATTGCCTTCAGTAATACAGCGTCGAGCGCATCAGAAACGATGCCCTCCCAGCCACAGAATTCCCGTCAACCGTCAGCAGAGACTGTTTCCAGGGCAGTCGATCGTGCCACGATCGCCCCTCCCGATTCTTCTGAAGAGAAATGGTGGGCCACGCCGCGCCCAGAGAGCGATCGTGGCGCGGCAGTTCAGCGTGGGGCAATAGCTGCCCAGAGCGACCCGTCGCAAACCATTGCCTCAACTGAAACGTCCTCTGGAGCGCCTGGCCGCCAGCCTGTTTGGCTGCTGCCCAATTCTGCACCGCTTCAGCCCAGCGCCCGCGCTGAGCTGGCTTCCTTGCCCCAAAGCAACCCGTTGCCGCAGACCCCGTTACCGCAGACCCCGCAGACAGTAGTGCCCACCCAGCCCGTCGCAGCGCCTCGGACTGCCCAACTCGTTGACCCAACTCAGAGCATCCCAGACCGGCCCGTACCGCCTCCATCGCCCGATGCTGGGCCCAGCCTGGACAGCCGCATTGATATTCCAGACATTGTGCCGCCCATTGGCCCCGCCCGTCCGGGCCCAGCGCCAGACTATCTCAACCCTGATCCCAATCCACTGCTGTTTCCCACCCAGCCCAGCGAAGTCAAGCTGAGGGGTGTGCAGCCGATTACGCTTCAGCAGGCGATCGAATTGGGGGAGCGCAACAGCCGTACTCTGCAAATCTCAGTTCAGCAGCTTGAGCGCAGTCGGGCCGGATTGCGACAGCAACAAGCCTCGCTCTATCCCACAGTGGGGGTGAATGCTGGCATTACTACTTCTCGCTCTGCGGGTGGTGAACTGTCGCGGCGATCGGGTCAAGCTAACTCTTCACTGTTTCAGGGGTCGGGGTTTCAGTCGGGAAACGATCGCAACAGCGCCTCGTTCAGTGGCTCTCTCAACCTTGACTACAACATTTTTACCTTTGGGCTGCGTCCCGCCCAAATTCGCGCTGCCGAACAGCAAGTTCGATCGGACGAACTCCAGGTAGAGATTACCCGCGAACAGCTACGGCTGGATGTGGCGAACGACTACTACAGTCTGCAAGAGGCCGATGAATCCGTTCGGATTGCCGAGGTATCTGTGCAAACGAACCGGATCAACCGGCGGGACGCAGTGCGACTGAGGGAAGCTGGGTTGGGGACGCAGTTTTCCGTGCTGCAAGCCGATGTGGAACTGGCTAACGCGCTTCAGCAGTTGGCTAATGCTCAGGCTCAGGTGCAGATTCGGCGACGACAGCTGGCGGTGCGAATCGCTGCGCCCCAGACGATCGACCTGGCCACGGCTGACCCGATCGAGGTAGCGGGAAACTGGAACCTCACTCTGGATGACAGCATCATTCTGGCGATCAAAAACCGAGCTGAACTCTCGCAATTTCTGGCTCAACGTAACCTGAGCGCCGAGCAGCGCCGAGCGGCCCTAGCTAGTTTGGCTCCTGCGATTACCGTGAGTGCTCAGTACAACACTTTGGATTCGTTCAACGATCAGATTGGCGTTGGCGATGGCTACTCGGCTACGCTGGGGCTACGCTGGAACTTCTTTGATGGGGGAGCGGCTCGCGCCAGAGCCGATCAGCAGAGCGCTAACATTGCGATCGCAGAATTGAACTTTGCCGACGGGCGCGACCAGGTGCGGTTTCAGGTGGAGCAGTCCTACGCTAACTTGGTTGCCAACTCTAGTAACGTGGGCACGACTGGGCAAGCGGTCGAGGAAGCTAAAGAAGCGGTGCGGCTGGCATTTCTGCGGCGAGAAAATGGCGTAGGCACAGAGTTAGAGGTGCGAAATGCTATTTCTAACCTGACCCAGGCTCAGGGCAATCGGGTGAATGCGGTCTTAGGCTACAATCGCGCTCTGGCAGGGCTGCAGCGTGCCGTGACCAATCTGCCAGCCGCCACGGTTACGCCTCGCGCCTCTGGCCCGATCGCCCCCATCCAGCCCAGCAGCACTGGGCCAAACTTGCTCCAGCGCACAATGAGCAATTTGCAGCGATCAGCTCCACCCATTCGCACCGATGCAGGCAGTCTGAGGGCAAGTCCTAGCGCCAGCCAGGGTAACCTACCTTAGTGTAGCGCCTTAGCTTGGTCGGCTCAGTTCTGCCGACTTAGTGTTGCGCCTTAATTCAGCTGGCTTGGTTTAATTATTTCGATCGTCTCCCTCCCTTTCTCCCGGTTCTTTCAGCAAGGATTTTCTCCCATGCCTCTGCAACGCAACGGCTCAACCCCCATCCTTCCTCTGTCCCTGCTGCGGCGGGGTGCTGGACTCCTGGGTGTTCTGGGGGTGATTGGCAGCAGCACAGTCTGGGCCCAAACTGCGCCGCCCGTCCCCACCTCCGCTCCGGCTATCCTGCCGGAAACGCCGATCGTCCCACCTGTGTCGGCTGCGCCCTCAGCCCCAGAGTCACTGCCGATCGTGGAAGGTCTAAGCAAGCCCGACGCTGAAGCTTTGCCGCCAATTCCAACTAATTCCCCCGCAGATGCCACCAGTTTCATCGACTCCACCGACTACAGCATTGGGGCTACCCGTCAGGGAGATGCCCAGCGATCGCAGCCTTCGCAGGCTTCGCCCCTCGCCCCTACTGCTCCCCTACAGACAGCCGACGCTCCAGCAGTCCCGTCCATCGCGCAGCCTCTGGCGATCAATGATCCGGGTCTGAGTGTAGTTGGGCAAACGACTCCCACGGCTCGTGATTTCTACAAGCGCACGCTGCTGCCCCCCGGTCGTCTAGGCAACGGCAGCATCAGTCTCCTGTTTCCTCTGGCGCTTCCCGCTCCCATCACTTCGGCTTTTGGTTGGCGGATGCATCCAATTTCCGGCGATCGTCGCTTCCACTCTGGTACAGACCTAGGCGCACCGATGGGAACACCTGTGCTGGCAGCCTACGATGGACGAGTGGCGATCGCAGATTTCCTGGGCGGCTATGGGCTGTCCGTCACCCTGGAGCATAACAACGGCACTCAGCAAACCCTCTACGCTCACTTGTCTGAGATTTTTGTGCGACCAGGCGACCAGGTAAAGCAGGGCGCGGTGGTGGGTCGCGTGGGCAGCACTGGCAACTCCACAGGGCCCCACCTGCACTTCGAGTTTCGCCAGCGCAATTCTGAAGGCTGGGTAGTTATGGACGCAGGCACACAGCTAGAATACGCGCTGTCGCAGTTTGCTAAGACCCTGTCCGGCAGTCCAGAGGCAACCCTAGCGCCTCAGACGGGCAATGATGTCACAGGAACAGCCAAGCTCAAGGCCTCCATTCAGACTGAAGGCAAACTACTGGTCAGCCGCGCGCCGGATTTGACGGAGCTAATTCGATCGTTCACTGCTTCTAGGGGAATTCGTCTGCCTGAGAATCGCCCAGTTCAGTAAGCTAACTTCAGTAGGCTAACTGTTCACGCTGATCGTCCCAGACGATCGCTCTAGCAGTAAACTCTCCACAGTAGACTTTCCTACTAATTGCCCACTTTCCTACAACTGCCCTGAGTTGCCCCCGAATCATCGCCCACGGCTCAAAGATGGCTCACAGCGCGATCTCCACAGTTCCCCTGATTGATTTTGCCCCTTTCGTTGAGGGCGATCGCGCTGCACGGCAACAGGTTGCGGCAGAAATCTATGCCGCTTGTCAGGAAGTTGGGTTCATGTACCTGCGGAACTCTGGCATTTCTGAGGATTTGGTTGATCGATTATTCGCCGAAGCCAAGCAGTTTTTTGCCTTGCCTGCGGAGGTGAAAGAACAGGGTGCGCGATCGGATGCCACCAACTGCGGCTACATTGGGTTTCGGCGAGAGCGGCTCAATCCTGCCAATCCGTGGGATTTGAAGGAAGCCTTCAATGTAGGAAAGGAGTCGGTCTGGGCGACACAAACCGCTTTCCAGCAGGTGATGCTGGAGTTTTATGAGTTGGGGCGCACTGTTGTTTCTCCCCAGGTGCTTCGGGCTTTTGCGATTGCCCTCCAGCTTCCCGAAGATTTCTTTGCCTTTAAGCACGGACAAAACCACTTCCTGCGGCTGCTGCACTATCCCCCCCTCACCGCCGCCCCCGAAGCGGGTCAGCTTCGGGCTGGAGAACATACCGATTACGGCAGCATCACGCTGCTGCTCCAGGACGCGATTGGCGGTTTGGAAGTTCGCACCCGCACAGGAGAGTGGATTGCTGCGCCTCCCATCCCTGGCACGATCGTAGTGAACGTAGGCGATGCAATGCAACGCTGGACTAACGATCGTCTCTGCTCTACGCCCCATCGCGTTCGGATTCCCACCGGGGAAGATGCAGGACGATCGCGCTACTCTGTCGCCCTGTTCTGTGACCCTAACCCAGATGTGGAGCTTGCCTGTCTAGAGTCTTGTCATTCGCCCGATTGTCCTGCCCGTTATGCTCCGATTCTGGCTGGGGATTATCTGGCCAGTCGCCTGGCGGCCACCTACTGAAGATATAGCCGTGGCCTCAGGTCTGTTGGCTTCTAAATCGAGATGAAGGTGATGAGGGAGGTCGAGGAGAACGTCCCATGAACCCCCACTTCAACCCCGGATCTCAACACAATTTAGTCAAAAGGCTCTGAAACTGGTTGGTTTTCCCTACCTTCAGGAGATACACGCTCTTAGCTGCGTGTGCCACGATCAAAGCAATAAGGGAACACCGACCGCCCTCGATTTGTGACCTGTCCAGATTGAAGCGAACGGTTGGGAGCAACCCATTACGGGATAACACCAGGAGTTTACAAAATGGCAGATTCAGTCAAGGACAAAGTAACCGGAGACTTGAAGCAAGCGACAGATGCTGGCAAAATGCGGAGCGATCGGGTGCGGGAAATCATCACCGCTGCCGTAGCGCAGATCCAGCAAGAACTGAAGCAAGGTTCGGGCGAAGTGCGTCCTTTGGTTAAAGATGCGTTTACGACCGCAATCACTGGGATTCAGGACGCAGGTGGCGAAGTCAAAGCTTCGATCGAGGGCATCATTGATGGCATCAGCAGCACCCGCCGTACAGCGATCGCTGAAACCGAAGCGAAGGTGAAGCAACTCCAGCAAGAACTGGAAGAGCAAGAAGACCAGCTAGAGAAAGAGATCGAGAGCGGCATTGCTGGAATTCGTGACGCAGGCAAAGAAGCTCCTGCCAAAGTTCGGGAGCAGATTCAAGAAGCAATCGAAGCTCTGCAAAACACCGAAGAAGCTGACCTACTGCGGAAGCGCTACGCCCAAATCCAAGCGCAACTAGCGATCGTGCGTGCCAATCTGGCAGCCCGGACAGAAGCCTACTACGACAAAGCCCAGGATCACCTGGATGACGCAAAAACCTGGTACAGCAAGGCTCGGCCCAAAGCTGAGGAACTGAAGGGACAAGCAGATCAGAACACGGCGAAATTGGAGCAGCAGTTGGCAGAAGCCGGAAGCGCTCTGGCGAAAAGAGAGAAGCGAGTCCGCAACTTGTTGGGAGATTTGCTCCGCAGCGCCTCTGACAGCTTGAGGGACGGTGCATCTGCTTTAGAGCGGGACAACACGACCGAAAAAGCGCTTCCCTCCGCGAAAGTTGAGGAAGACGTGACGAAGAAATAAGTGCGATAGTCCACAGATGCTCAGATTCAGCCAGGAGAAGAAAATTATCTCCTGGCTTTTTGCTTCTTTGCTATTGGAGGGCTACTTAAAATCGGTCGAATTCCGCGCCAGCCTCTACTTCAAGAAACTGCTGAACAACCAGAGAATGACAAAAGTGAAGACAGTGACAAACACCTCTGGTCTAAGTCCGATCGCAATCAACTGAGCTTGAAGCAGCGATCCCAGCAGTCCACCGATCGTGAAGCCCAGCACTAATCCTCCTAATCCCAGCAGAATCGCCCGCCCCAGCTTGCGCTCCTTGCGGAACAGGAGATAGAAGCTGGAACCCACCCCTGCTACCAGCACCATTTGCAGTGTGTTGAGCGAGGGAGAGAAAACCACCACAGCACTCAAAGCTGAGAGGATGCCAGCCGGAAGCCAAATATCTTTTGGCGTGGGAGTATCCAGCCAGCCTTGGAGCCAGCTAGGGGCTGCTTTAGCGGGAGTAGAAGTAGAGTTTGCAGCAAGCGGAGCACTCTTCTCAGGGAAGCGAATGCGATCGGGCACTTTGATTCTGCCTTCTTGCCGTAGGCGCAGCCGATCCATCAGCACTGCATCGTAGGCAGCTTCGATCGCGTCCTGCTGCCTAGGATCGCTCGGATGTTGAGCAACCAGACGATCGCGGGCAGCCTGAATGTCCTCAAAACTCGAATCTTCTGTTACGCCAAGCCGTTCGTAGGAAGTCTGATCACTCATGGCTGATTACTCCACCTCCCCTCCAAGCTAACTTAGTCTGGCACTTGTCTACAAGAATTTTTCAGAGATTTTGAGCTTGCCTACCTACGGGCAACAAAAGCTACGCCATAGTTATGCTGACGAGGGGTGCAAATTGTGTAATAAAGAATTATCTGCTGATGAAAACGGTCTTCGACCTCCCTCAAAGGTGTTAAATCAACCCTTCAGCGATCACCAGACAATTGTTTAGAATGTTGGAGGCTTGATTTCATCTCCTGTCTACTGCTCCCAGGTGTGTTCTCCTGACTCGTTGACGGTACTGAATTGCCCTTGCAATCCAGATCGCGTCTGAAATTGAGATTGAACGATCGCGCCCAACTGCTTCTTACCGGTTATAAGGTTATGGTTATGGCTCCCGCCAAAATTCTTGTCGTTGATGATGATCCTGCAATCCGAAATTTGATTCATCGCTTTCTAACAAAGCAGAATTACCAGATGGAGTCTGCTGAGGATGGCAAAAGTGCGATGGCTACCTTCGAGCAGTTCAATCCAGATCTCGTAATTCTGGATGTGAATTTACCGGATGCTAATGGGTATAACCTGTGTCAGGAGATGCAAGGGCGAACGGGCGTATTCGTCTTGATGTTAACCAGTCGAACCGATGAAGCGGATAAGATCAAGGGGTTTTCTCAAGGAGCGGATGACTATATTACGAAGCCGTTCAGCTTGGGAGAGCTAGGAGTACGAGTGGGTGCAATTCTCAAACTTCAGAGGACTGTGACATCTGCCGAACAGCAGTCCCTCACTTTTGAGCAACTCGCGATCGATCCTGTGCGGCGAGAGGTGAGGCTGAACAACGATCTAGTTGCTTTGACTGCGCTGGAGTTTGATCTGCTGCACTTTTTGGCCAGCCACCCGGGCCGAGTGTGGCGACGAGCGGAACTGATCCAGGAAGTCTGGGACTACGAGTATGTCGGCGATCAACGCGTAGTGGATGTTCACATCGGGCAAATCCGCAAAAAGATTGAGATTGATGTCAAGCAACCGCCCTTGATCCAGACTGTCCGAGGTGTGGGCTATAAGTTTGAGTCGATCAATGAGCCCAAGCCTGAGAGTCTTTAAGCAACAGCGAATCGGCGTTGCTGCAATCATTCACTGCAATCATTCAATAGATGGCTTGCTCAGGGTGATGCTGAAGCGCATAGCAACAAGGGGCTTAAGCCCCTTGTCCCAAAGACTTGACTACAGCACGACTTGTCTACAGCTATAAACTTAATCTTCCTCAGCTCGGACTTTCTTCCCAAAAAAATTTACGCCCTAGCTTTTCCATAGGAGAGAACCAGGGCGCACTCTGAAGCCTTACCCGCCGCATCTCATTAGTAGGCTAAAGTCTCTAGCGTCTCGCGCAGGTAGAGGCGCACGAGATGATCAAGGTTCAACCCTGGAGAGCGCTGATCTGCGCTGCGTTCCAGTTGCCAGCGATTGAACCCAGAACTTGAAGCGATCGCCTGCTTCAAGTTCGTCCAGATTGTAGAGTCCTCAGGCAAGTTACTGAGATCTTCCTGGGACAGGGCTGGCAATTCAAACGATTCAGAGGAAAAGGAGTCGGAACTAGCCATAAATACCTTGACAAGGAGTGGTTTCAGAACTTAGCGTGTCGCTTTGCCCAAGCCTGATTTCCGGCAAACCTAAGCGCTTATTCTGCCAGAATAACGCACCCTTTTGGGGTGGGATGTGTTGAGAACAACACTTCAAACTTTGGGAAAGCCGAGAAAATTTTCTACTCAGGGTCTGGCTGGGCAACTTCTTCCTTTAGATTCTCCAGTTCGACCTCTAGCTGAGGGACGATCGCTTCAACACCAGCCTCCTCAACAGTGCTATCAACGGAATCAGTCGGTTTCATTCGCACTTCAACTTGCGGAACTGTTGCCACGGGTTCGAGTGTTGAGATGGGTTCAAGCACAAGGGGCGGCAAAATCCGCCTGACCTGCAATCCCAGCAGCGTAAAATTTTGCTGAATCTGTTCCGCAGGGAAAGGCGGAGTTGCCTCAAAGGTTGCTGCCTGAGCCAGCATTACCCCAGCGACGCTCGCGGGCACTTGCAAGAATAAATTACTGCCGAAAAAACCGACCGCCGCCAAGAGCAACCCTGTGAGCCGACCTCCGGGTAGAACGGAGGCAAGATCTGAAGCGATCGCCGCTCCGTTATACAGCCGTTGCAAAACAAGCAACAGCCCGATCGCCAAACCCACTGCCACAAACCGATTGCGCTGCGCCTTGAACAGAGTTAGGAGACGGCGCTGATCTTCGGTGAGTTCTTGCGGCTTCAGAGCAATAGCCACAATGCTGAAGATGTAGAAAGGGCGTTGCCACTGCATCCACAGCACCGGTGCAATCCCCAAACCAGCTACCAGCAGAACTTCCAACCAAACTGGCAGAATCGGATCGCCGACTGCCAGCCCTAGCACACAGAGTTCTAGAAAAAGTGGCAGAGCCGCCAGACCCGCCAAATGAACCCAAAGGTAGGGATCACGCCAGAAAGCACGCATAGCTAAGACCGATAGAACCCACGCTCAGTATAGAGCTTACCAGCCCTATTCTTTAGGGTTAGTTCCTGCCAAAGTCACGATCGCCGCTGCCAGATTGGCGCTGCTGCTTCAGGACTTGAAGCTGCTGGAGCAAAGTTTCGGCTTCAGCTTGCAAATGGAGAAACTTAACCTGCTGATCCAACCGGTACTGCGATCGCATTGCCTCCAGAAGACGAGTCTGGACTTCGGAAGACAAGGGAGATGGGGGTCGGGAAACCGCAGTCGTAGAACTTGTTGAAGCGTAGTTCATCAAAGTTTGATTAGTCATTCGTACTCACTGACACCAGTCCAAGTATCTTAACCTAAACTTTACAAAGAATCGTGTCCATTTCCGATACAAAAATCCTATGAATGGTAGCCCTTCCCTCCCTTGTCAAGGCTGACTGTTGAAGCGGTAGATACAGGGAAATTGAACAATCCTTGAGGAGGGTGAGAAAGGAGAGCGAGAACCTTCCAGGACAGTTTTCTTGGGGAGATTTCCGAGGGCCGGGATAGACTAGGATCTACATTTAGCGCGATCGTATTGAACCCCTGTGACTGCAAGCCTGTCTCTTTCACCATCTGGCAATCTACCTTCAAGGGCCGCTACCTATCGTGGTTGGCGGGGTCTGATTGAGGAATACCGCACCTATCTACCTGTCAGCGAAGCAACGCCTGTCATCACGCTGCACGAAGGCAACACGCCGTTGATTCCTGTGCCTGCGATCGCCGCTCAAATTGGCAGACAAGTAAGGGTGTTTGCTAAATATGATGGCTTAAACCCAACAGGCAGCTTCAAAGATCGGGGCATGACGATGGCCCTCTCTAAAGCTAAGGAAGCTGGGGCAACGGCCGTCATCTGCGCCAGTACCGGCAACACCTCAGCAGCAGCAGCAGCCTACGCCCGTCGCGGAGGAATGCGAGCTTTTGTACTGATCCCCGATGGCTATGTGGCGCTGGGAAAACTTGCCCAAGCGCTGCTCTACGGTGCGGAAGTACTGGCTATCCAGGGAAATTTCGACAAGGCGCTGGAGATTGTGCGGGATCTGGCCCAGCATTACCCCGTGACCCTAGTGAACTCAGTCAATCCTTACCGCTTGGAAGGACAAAAAACCGCCGCTTTTGAAATTGTCGATACTTTGGGAGATGCCCCAGACTGGCTCTGCATCCCGGTGGGCAACGCCGGCAACATCTCCGCCTACTGGATGGGTTTCTGTCAGTATCACCAGGATCAGCGCTGTAGCAAACTGCCCCGCATGATGGGCTTTCAGGCAGCAGGCGCGGCTCCGTTGACCACAGGACACGTTGTCGAGCGTCCAGAGACGTTAGCCACGGCAATTCGGATCGGCAATCCAGCGAACTGGCAGAAAGCGATCGCAGTCCAAGCTGCTAGTCAGGGCAAGTTCACTGCGGTTAGTGACGACGAGATTTTAGACGCATATCGGCTGCTAGCGGCTGAAGAAGGCATTTTTTGTGAACCAGCCAGCGCTGCTTCCGTTGCTGGCTTGCTGAAGGTTAAGGATCAAGTTCCGATCGGAGCCACAGTGGTGTGTGTTCTGACAGGAAACGGTCTGAAAGATCCCGACACCGCCATCAAGCACAATACAGCTTCCTTTAAACAAGGAATTGAACCCAATCTGCAAGCTGTAGCCAAGGCCATAGGCTTCTAGAATTCAGCCTCCGCCCAAAATTGCCTTGTTCTCTCGTTGCCTCTGCTTGGATGCTCTATCCCTGCTCAACTGTTTTTGCGGGTATAAGCAGAACTAATTTTGCGAGACAAGGGAATAAAACTCCTTGTGTCGCAGATTCCAAAGCTGTAGTTGTGAATTTAAATATGACCACCTGCACCGCCCACCCTAACCACCTACTCACACAACTTCGGCACTCCCTTAGATCGACAAGCCCAGCTTGATGCCGAGGGCGGTGTGAACGATCAGCAACCCCAGTGCCAAGGTTCCAATATAGGCATGGGCGATCCGAAAAGTGGGACGATCGCCCCAGAACCCTGCCAGAGACAGCAAGCTATTAGTTGACAGCAAACCCAGCGCTGTCGTGCCAGTCCAGAAGTGCGGACTTTCCAGAATCGGCTCCCGGTGCATCACCAGAGACAACACGCCGCCCGTGTAGCCCAGCGCCAAAAACAGGAACATCCAGGGCGCAAGTTTGCGATGATCAGCCCGACTTTTAGCTGCCACATCTTTGTCCGTCGCCAACCGCGATCGCCAGCCCGTGAACCCGACGAAGCTGCCCATCACGTAGATGACGATCGCCATCATCAACGGGTGCCCCCAGTGAACGATCGGCTCAGGAATGCCCAGGCTGCGAAACCAGGCTGCGATCGGCTCCAACAGTTCGTTTAAGTTCATCATTGGCAATACGAAGCTCTACGCGAGAAATCAAGGTGGTGCGACCCCACTGTGCTGTGAGGTGGCGCAATTCCACTATCCTACGAGGTCATGCCTTTAAATCGTTACGATTGCCACGAAACGTTTGCGCTGGCTAAGGGCATGGGCTATTCTTCACTCCATTGATTCGGCTAGAACAAGGTGATCACGGTGCTACGCAACCTATTCAGGCAGCTAAGGGACAGCAGCAAAGATGAGAATTTTCTTCATATCGTGGAAGGCTTGGAGGGCTTTGTCTCTAAGTTGCTGTCGATCGCGATGGTGCTGGTGATTCTAGTTTCTGTTTATGACCTGGGCATTTTTTTAGTTCGAGACTTTTTGATTCCAGAAATTTTCGACCCAAGTTTTACAACTTTTGGCACAAATCTGTTCAGAATATTTGGCCTATTCCTGAATGTCTTAATTGCCTTAGAGCTCCTGGAAAACATCACTGCCTATCTCAAGCGCCATGTGATTCAAGTCGAGCTTGTCATCGTCACTTCACTCATTGCTGTCGCCCGAAAAATCATTATCTTAGATCTAGAGAAGACAACGTCTGATGACCTGATTGCTTTGGGTGTTGCTATTTTTGCCCTTTCCACAAGTTATTGGGTTATTCGCCGAGTTAACCGCCACGCAGACTAAGCAGGCTTGCTCCAGTTATTTTGCATTTGCTATGGGTTGCTATGGGTCAGTTTTTTCAGTTCGAGTCTGATTTTGTAGAGTCATTGCGCTGCGTTCCCATGCAGGTTCGCTACAAGCTGGATACGTGCGGCGTGAAGCTGAAACTAGCGCAGTGGAATCAATTCACTCAAGACGATCGTCAAGTGCTCGTGCATCTGCCCTGCGAAGCCGACCAAGAAGTTCAGCAGTATCGCCAAATGCTGCACCAGATGATTGTCGATCGCACGGGCACAACTGCCACTAGCCTAGAGATCGATCCCGCCCCCTCCTGGTTAAACTCAGCAGAACTGCCCGAATCAGTACAGCAGAAAGCTAAAGAGATTGGACAAACAATTTCCTTAGCTCAGTGGCGAAAGCTGACCCCACTTCAGCGCTTTGCTTTAATCAAGCTGAGTCGATCGAGCCACGAAAATCACAACTTTTTGCCTGCCCTCGAAGAATTTCACCTAAAACAATGAGCAGTTAAAAATGTAGAATTGAAAATAAGAAATCTTTCTTGATAAGTAGCTGGATTCAATAAAGCCGTAAATGATTGAGGATCAAAGGGGCAGTGCCTCTTCCGGGGAACGAAGTCCCCAACCCTTTTTCATTTAATTAAGCCTACCTACTTAACTGCTTTCAATAGCTATTTTCGATTGTCAATTCTCAATTGCTGATTTACCCCCATGCCCTCCCTCAAATACGCCTACTTTCCCGGCTGCGTTGCTCAGGGAGCCTGCCGCGAACTCTACCAGTCAACTCAAGTCCTCACCCAGACGTTGGGCATTGAGCTAGTGGAACTCAAAAAAGCCTCCTGCTGCGGCTCTGGCACGTTCAAAGAAGACTCGCAGCTACTGGAAGATACCGTCAATGCCCGCAACATTGCCCTAGCCGAAGCCCTCAACCTGCCGTTGCTGACGCACTGTAGTACCTGTCAGGGAGTGATTGGGCACGTTGATGAACGACTGAAGAATCGGCAGCAAAATCATCCTGCCTACGTGGAACAGATTAATGGGCTGCTGCAACAGGAAGGCTGTTCACCCTATCGCGGCAGCACCGAGGTGAGGCATTTGCTGTGGGCCCTAGTGGGTGATTACGGGCTGGAAGCGCTGCAAGCACGGGTAACTCGTAAGCTGACGGGACTGAAGTGTGCGGCGTTCTATGGCTGCTATCTGCTGCGGGCCCAGTCCCAGCTACCCTACGACGATCCGTATAATCCCCAATCAATGGAGCAGGTGTTTGAGACGATCGGGGCAACCCCTGTGGCCTATCGCGGCCGAACCCAGTGCTGCGGCTGGCCCTTGTCCAGCTACGCTACCGAGCAATCCTTCAAGATGGCTGGAATGCACCTGCAAGAAGCGATCGCCCAAGGGGCAGACTGCATTGTTACCCCGTGCCCCTTGTGTCACCTGAATTTGGATTCTCGTCAACCAGAAGTGGAACAAGCGATCGGGCAATCCCTCGGTTTGCCGATCCTCCACTTGCCGCAGCTTGTCTGTCTGGCTCTGGGCATCAGTCCGAAAGAACTGGGTCTTGATCGCCACATTGTCTCAACGCGATCAGTTCTAGACAAATTGAACCTGTAACTCAGAACTTACGCGCTTGAGTCCTGAAACCCTGCTCCCCTAGTCCTCTTCAAAAGGGCAAGGCCAATCTCAAAAGCCCCTTCTTAAGGGATTGGGATCTCTTCTGCACAAGTCCTGCGACTAATCAAAAAAGCTCTGATCTTCCATCTGCTTCAGTCTCAACCCCAGCCCCAACGTCGAATCATCTAACCGTCGCCATTACGTTCCTTGAAGTTTTGTAGCCTCTTTCTCAAGACGTTTCCGGCCGTGCGGTAAACTTAGCGATGACTCTAGGGGCTTGAATGGTAACTCTTACCGTTGAAGCGTGGGCTGATCGCTGCCTTAAAGCATCAAGCATTCATTTGGAGCCTTCATAATATGTCTCATACAGTCAAAATCTATGACACGTGCATTGGCTGCACCCAATGCGTTCGCGCCTGCCCTACAGACGTTCTAGAAATGGTTCCTTGGGATGGGTGTAAGGCGGGTCAAATCGCCTCTTCGCCTAGAACTGAGGATTGCGTGGGCTGCAAGCGGTGCGAAACTGCTTGTCCCACCGATTTCCTCAGCATCCGGGTCTACCTGGGTGCTGAAACAACTCGCAGCATGGGTCTAGCTTACTAAGGCGATCGCCTTAGTTTCATCTGTGCAGGTTCAATACTTAAGGAAGGGCGATCGCCCTTCCTTTCTTGTTTTCATGAGTGGTTTTGTATAGCCATAGCCTCACACGTTAGGGCGGAATGCGGGGGTGAACCCCTGGCTTAAGTAACCCCCACCCCTCTCAAACCCAATGTCCTAAGTTGTCTGTCTACAGCTATGAGACTGGTTTGGTAACAGGGTTTTATTGGTAGCACCCTTACTAGACAGCTCGCATCAAAAGCTCAGTCAGTTCAATTAGCTCTTCTTTCCTGAAAGCGGCGAGGATCGCCTTGGCAGCCCCCTTTGGCTCTGCGGGAATGGTCAGATTTCGCGGCGATCGCTGGTCAGTGGGCTTTGAAGCCGAGATCAGTTTTTGGAGGTTCTCGCTGGGGGCGATCGCGGTCAAACGCCCAGTCAGCAGCAAATCTCCTGCCAGCTTCAGTTCCCGAATAACCAACGGGGCTAGAGTCGAGTAGGAGGTTTGGGAGTGGGCGATCGCGGTTTGGGTCATCCGCAGCAAGTCCAACCATTCCCCACAGGAGTGTAGCTGCCCCATCTGACCACAGAGAGAAATCAACTGCTTGCGGCTGGTGGCTGAGTCCCCCTGCTTAAACAGCAGCAGCATTTTCTTCAGAGCGCTAGGCAAGAGTTCTTTGAGGCGGGGGTGAGCCTTGACTTGGGGAACAGGCAGGGCAGGGGGCTGCAACTGCTGTTCCAGGTGAGATTTTAGCTGCGTGAAAACGGGGCCGGCGGTCGCCATCACTTTACTGACATTCTCCTCTTGCAAGCCGTAAGGAGACTGAAGCCCCTCGACTAGGGCCTTTAGCGCATCGAACCCTTTCAAAAACAGACTTTCGATCGTCTGATTCACCGCTACCGAGGGTTCCTGCAAAATCTTGAAACAATCTTCTAGTTCATGTCCAACTTTTTGAATGCTCTGGAGGCCCAGCATCGCTGCGCCGCCTTTGATGGAGTGAGCTGCCCGGAACAACTCGTTTAGTTGTTCTGTGGCCGTCATAGTCTCTTGCAGATTCAATAAACTCCGTTCGATCGTATCGAGGTGTTCGTTTGCCTCTTCGATGAAGTAGCCCACAATTTGCTGTTGTCTTGTCGCTTGCACAGCCTGATTCCTCAAGTGATAACGTGGGAAATAGCAGAGGTAGATACAGTGTTGCCTCTATTTTTCCCAACGCAAGCTGGCCGTTAACGGCAGCCAATGATTCTTAGCAAACGGTTTCTTAGCAAATGGCGATCGAGATTGAACGGAAGTTTCTAGTGAAGGGTGAGGACTGGCGATCGCTAGGGACAGGAGTGGTCTATCGGCAGGGGTACATTTGCGCGATCGACGGACGCACGGTGCGGGTGCGAATTGCAGGAGAACAGGGATTTCTAACCATCAAAGGCCCTTCAAGCGGCATTGCCCGCGCTGAGTTTGAGTACGCTATTCCGGTGTCCGATGCTGGAGAATTACTAGATACGCTGTGCCAATTGCCCCTGATCGAGAAAACTCGCTATCACATCCCTTGGGGAAACCTAGTCTGGGAGGTGGACGAGTTTAGCGGCGAAAATCAGGGGCTAGTCTTAGCAGAGGTTGAACTTACTGATCCAGCCCAGTCGATCGACCTGCCAGATTGGATCGGCGCAGAGGTTTCTGACGATCCGCGCTACTACAATTCCAATCTGGCTCAGCATCCGTTTCCTCGCTGGAGAGAACCTTAGCGACCCGCTAAAGTTGATGTGAAGCCTTGGGCGCATTGCTGCTGCCAGTCGGGAACCCGCACACTTCGGCTTTGCAGAACTTGCAGTCGGCTTCGGTAAGCAGCTAGTTGGGAGCGATAGGCGGAAGAACCAGCCGGAGCCGCCGCGATCGCCTGGTTCACAATCTGAATCGCCTGTCCCCAGTTCTGGCTGCAAGTGGCCTGCAACAGTCGACCATCTAGAGTGCCGCCACCGGGAACAGCTTGCGGTGTGGTGGACTGGGGCGGGGTGGGAGTACTGTCAGGGGAGGACGGCAGAACTGCTGGACTAGAGTTGGTCGATTGCGGCCCACCAAGCTGACCAGAAGGGACAATCTGAATACCTCCCGGAGCATTGGGGGCAGATTGATTACCCCTTTGCACATTATTGCCAGGGAAGACTTGCACATTGCCATTGGGCGCAGACTGTACGCCGAAGGGAGCCGTGGGACTTACTGAAGAAGGGTTGACGATCGTTCCAGGGCTTGTCGTGGTGGTTCCAGTAGTTCCAGGCTGGACGTTGTTACCTGGGGTAACTTGCACATTACCGTTGGGCGAAGACTGCACTCCAAAGGGAGCAGTCGGGCTAACCCGAGAAGGGTTAACGATCGTTCCAGTAGTTCCAGGTTGAGCGTTGTTACCTGGGGTAACTTGCACATTACCGTTGGGCGAAGACTGCACTCCAAAAGGAGCAGTCGGACTGACTGCGGGCAAATTCACAGTAGTTCCTGGAGAGGTCGTTCCAGTTGAATTTGTCCCAGTTGAGTTTGTCCCGGTTGAAGTGGTTCCGGTTGTTCCGGTGCTGCTGGGCTGGCTAGGACTATTGGGGAAAATCTGCACGTTACCGTTGGAGTCGGTTTGAACGCTGTAGGGAGCCGTGGGACTAACGGGAGTCGTGCTGACTCCACTGCCAGTTTGAGCGATCGCCCCTTGGCTAAAAACAGCCCCTGTGGCTAGGGCAGCGATCGTGGCAGAGATAGCAGCAGTCAGATGAGGAGAGTGCATGGCTGACCCAGATCATTATGAGCAATTGGTTATAGCGTCAGGGTAGTCAGGAGCAACAACGCACCGCATCTGTTAAAAGGCAGTTCTAACAGCCTGATAGCTGTACAGATTTGTATATTTCTACCGATTTGTATCCTTCTTCTGACAATTAACAGCGTGATTCAGTGCAGAACCCTAGAATTTGCTGGAATAGGCGAGTCAGAGCCGAGCAGAACTGGAGAGAAGTAACACTTCTAATGTCTTGCCACAACCAGTAGCTCAACTCTGGACGTTGAAAGGGCTAGGGGAAATCTCCCACACTTCGCAACAATAAGACCTCTCGAATATCCTCTAACTCAGCGTCGTTAAGCTAGAGAATATTTGAACTGTAGCTCAGGTCTTCAACCAAACCGATAGCCGAAGCCTCGCACCGTCATCAGGTATTCGGGATTGCTGGGATCAACTTCCAGCTTCTCCCGCAGCCAGCGAATGTGGACATCCACTGTCTTGCTATCGCCGATGAAATCTGGCCCCCAAATGCGCTCTAGAAGTTGCTCCCGCGACCAAACGCGCCGAGGATAGCTGAGAAACAGTTCCAGCAGCTTGAACTCTTTGGGCGAGAAGTTTACTTCATCTCCCC